>NZ_JBHZCN010000190.1:0-9131 GCF_042755465.1 Kitasatospora sp. NPDC059160
CGCCCACCCCCCCCGGGCCGCCGCGGGGCGCCCGCGGGCCCCCCCGCGGCGGGGGGGGGGGCGGCTCGATGCCGCCGCGACCCGGCCACCCGCCCCGGGGGCCGGACCGGTCCCGGGCGCTCACCCGGGACCGGCGGGACGGCTCAGAGGACGGCGCGGTCGCGCAGGTAGGCGAGCAGGTGGGTGGCGGCGGCGCTGTCCGTGATGGCGGGCACCCGGCGCACGTCCAGCGCGCCGACCCTCTGTCCGCGCTGCAGCATCGGGAAGGGGCGGCCGACCGGCGGGATCACCAGCGCCCACAGCCCCCGGGCGCTGTCGACGCGGACCACGGCGGCGGTCACGTCGGCGTCCCACGCGGCGGCGACGCGCTCGCTGTCGACGCCGAGGCGGACCAGGTGGCGGCTGATGGCGCGGGCCTGGAGGAGGTCGGCGAGCTGGACGGCGGTGGCGGTGGTCGGGGCGAGCTGGCAGCAACCGGTGTCGGCGACGGTGGCGGGCGTGGTGCGGGTCTTCTGCACGGCTGGTCGTCCTTCGGGGTGTTGGTGGGTGCTGGGCCCGGCGGGGGCGGGTTGCCCTCCGCTCCCGCCGGGCTGCGGGGCTGGCGGCCGGTCAGCCGGACCGGCGGACGGCGGCGAACGCGGCGACGTGCTCGGGGACGGGGAAGGGGCGGGCCACGCTGTCCCGGGCGGCGATGACGGTCCACGTCCCGTCCGGCCCGGCGGACATGGCGGTGATGGTCCCGGCGTTCAGCAGCTCGGCCAGGTCGAGCCCGGCGGCGACGTCGGCGGACAGCTGGTAGGTGGTGGGGTTCAACGCGGTCTCCCTGTTGGTGGGGTGGGGCCCCGGGGCCGGGCGGCCCCGGGGGGGGGGGCGGGGGGGGGGTTGCCCTCCCCCGCCCGGCGGCCGTCAGGCCTGGGGGGTGTACGGCTTGCCGTCCAGCACGGCCTGCTCGATCGCCACCGGCGTGTAGCCGAGCGAGACGAGCAGCCGAAGGTGCTCGCGGGTCTTGGTGCGGCGGCTCCCGCCGTCCTCGCGCCAGGCCTCGCGGGTGGCGTCCATCTCCCCGCACGCGGCGAGCTTGGCGTACCCGAGGGCGACCAGCCGGGCCGCGCTCGCCCGCTCGGTCAGCTTCACGAACGTCTCGTCCGTGAACGTGCTGCCGGTGAGGCCGAGCAGCTCGCCGAGGGTCGGCAGCGTGCGGTGGTCGGCGAACCGGCTGGTGACGCTCCCGAAGCTGCTCAGCAGCGCCAGCACGGTGGCCTTCTGCAGCGCGGCGGTCTCGGCGGCGGTGTACTTGCGGCCCTTCGCGAACAGCGCCCGGAGCCACTCGCGACGGGCGTCGGTGGCGGCCTCCCAGTCGAGGTTTCCGGCCTTGTTCGCGGCCTTCTCGGCGGGGGTCTTGCGCACCGCACCCTCGTTGGGGTGGATGATCCGGTGCTTGTACAGCCCCGGGTTGACGCAGACCTGGGAGTACTTGCCGTTCGTGCCGTAGCGCACCCACACGGCGCCACGGCAGTTGGCCGCGTGCCACGCGTCCGTGAACCCCTTGCCGTGCTCGTCGCGCAGGCTGTACAGGGAGGACGCCCTCTCGGACAGCTCGTCGGCCTCCCGGATGCGGGCCCCGGCGGCCTGCAGCTCGGCCAGGTGCGCGGCGGCCTCCTGGTCGGCCTCCCGCCTGAGCTTCATGTTCCGGATGACGTAGGTGAGGTTCTCGCCCTTCGTGGCGGCCTCGGCGAGCTTGGCCAGGGTGGCCTCCTCGTCGTCCAGCCCTGCCAACTCCTCGACCTGGTCGAGCGTCAGGGCGACGGCTGGCACCGCCTCGCGCAGCTTGCGGACGCTGGCGGCCCCACCCGCCTTGACGACGGCCTTGACGGCCTTCTGGGTCCGCCCCGAGGCGGCGGCGATCTGGGCGGTGCTCGCGCCGAACTCGGCGGCGTCGAACAGCCCGGCGATCTGCTCGGCCTCGGTGAGCGGCGCGCGGTGGACGGCGGTGGTCAGCATGTCCAGCCGCTGCTGGGCCTCGGCGCGCTCCTTGCGCTCCACCGGCACGTGGGTGCGCTTGGCCTGGATCGCACCGGCGAGCCGACGGTGACCGTCGATCACCAGCAGCCCGGGGGTGACGATCAGCGGCACCTGGACGCCCTCCGCCCGGATGCTCGCCACGAACTCTTTGGTGAGCCGCAGGCCCTTGCGCAGGTTGCCCTTGTGCGGGACCAGGGCGCTGACCCTGACCAGCGGGAGCGGGGAGTAGGGGACGCTCTCCAGCCCGGCGGCCCGGGCGGCGGCGATCCGGCGGAAGCCGTCGATCACCTGGGGCGTGCCGTCGGACAGCGCCACGATGTGCAGCGGGTCCTCGACGCCGTTCTCGGCGATGGAGGCGGTCAGCTCCGGGTCGGCCTCGGTCGGTCGCGCGTTGCCCGGGTGGGCGAGCAGTGCGGCAATCGACGCCTGGGGCCACTGGTCGGCCGGGTGCTCCCCGGACTCGGCGGCGGCCTCGGGCGCGGTCTTCACGGTGGTGGTCAAGGTCTTGTTCCTTCGCATTGGTGGGTTCCGGCTGGTTGGCCGGGGCCTCGTGGCGGGGGTTGCCCTCCCCGCCTTGATGAGACAATTAAACCAGACTTTGGGGGCCTGTGTCCAATCCAAAACCGCCCCCGACCTGCACTTTCACCCGAAAGGCCGAGCCCGGACCCCTCCCCCAGCCAGCCGTTCTGACGCCCCGCCACCGCCCGGCCCGCACCCGCCGAACCCGACCTCGACCACCCACCCACCGACCGCGACGCCCGCCACCCCACGGCCACCACCCACCGCCGACCACCCTTCGCGCCCGCCTTCGCCACCACCAACTCACCGGCCCCCAACGGCGCCCCGCCACCGAACCGAGTCCCGCGGGGCGGGGGTCCGGAGGAGCCCCGCGGGAGGCCACGCGCGCGGCGAAGCCTCCCAAGTCAGGCCACGGCGCGGGAACGCCCCCCGCACCCGACCGCCGGAGCCACACAGCGCGGTCGCGCGTCCAGGCGCGCCCACTGCCGGATCGGCCGAAGGCCGATGCCGGAAGGCCACCCACCGCAGCCGGCCTCCCCGCGGAACCCCCACCGGCAGCAGCAGGCGACGAGCCGAGCCCGGGCCCGGGCGGGCGCCAGCGTTCCGCTGACGACCTGGCGCGCTCGCGGGCCGGTACTCCGAGGCCCCTGCCCGCTGACCTGCGGGCGCGTCTGCCCGCCGGCAGACGCGCCGAGGCCCCCGCCGTGCGGCGGGGGCCTCGCGTTGATGGACGCTCAGCGCCGGGGACCCCGCCGAGCGGGGGGCAGGGCAGGATCGCAGATGTCGGTGTGGCCGTCGATCCAGGAGTCGACGGTGTCGGCGGTGACGGTCTCGGGGGCCCGGCTCGCGCAGAGCGCACAGCCGTAGCCTCCGGCGGTGCGGATGTAGTAGCCGGGGCCGCCGTCGGACAGCGCGAGAGCACGGCGGAGGAAGTCCTGGGCGGTGGCGAGGCATTCGCGGCCGGTCTCGGTGTCGGCGCCGACCCACATGGCGCTGTTGAGGACGGCGCCGGCCTGGCCGGCCAGACGGCGCTGGCGGTCGGGCAGGTCCGGGTGCTGGAAGCCGAGCCGGGCCTGGAGGTCCACCAGGGTGGCGGGGTCCGCGGCGCCGATGCCGAGGTCGCGGCAGGCCTCGGCGATGGCCCGTGCTGCGGTGGCGGTGCTGCTGTCGCTGGTGGCGCTGGTGCTCAATTCGTCTCCCGGGATTAGGTGTTGGGGGCGTACCGGCTGCCCGTGTGGTCAACGACGAGGGGTGGCTCGCGGGACGGGCCCGGTCCGCCGAGGCTCAGGCGGTGGTCGGGGCGACGTCGGGGTACTCGCCGGTCTCGTCGGGGAACGCGATGCCGAGGGTGAGCCGGTGCTCGACCAGGCCTTCGCGGGGGCCGGGAGAGCGGGTGATGGTGAGGGAGTGCACCGTGGCGTGGGGGGCGTTGCGGCACCAGTGGGCGGCGGCCAGCAGCGCGTCGGCGGGGGTTCGCCCGGTGACCACGATCGCGGCGGAGGCGGTCACGGTGATGTCCGATTCGGCTTGGTCGGGCATTCCGCGGAGTGCGGCGGCGGCGCGGCGGAGGTCGGCGCCGAGGTCTCGCTGGATGCCCTGCGCGCTGGCCCGGATCGGGGTGACGGGCAGGGCCCGGCGGGACACCGCGGGGAGGTTGTGGCTGGTCACGTGGCTACTCCTGTCCGAGGGCCTGCGGGGCGGTGCAGTTCTGGCAGAGGGTGGAGCGGGGGCCGGCGTGCTGGTGGGGCAGCGGGATGCCTCGGGGCTGCTGGACGGCGGCGGGCGTGCCGGGCGGGCGTGCCGCCGATCGGGTCCGGTGGTGGCGCCATCGTCGGACGGCCATGCGGAGGGGGTCGTACAGCCGGCGCGCGACGGGGTTGCGGCTGGCGGGCAGCCGGGTCGCGTGGATCCACGACCAGGAGGCCGGGTCTGTGGTCACCGGGGCAGGGTGACCACGCGGTCGGCCGTCCAGTCGGCGGGCGTCAGCAGCGCACCCGAACGCGTCGCCGCGGGCAGGTCGAGGCGGCACGTCAGATCGGTGGGAGCGGGGCAGCGGAGTGTCCACCGCTGGATGTGGCCGGCGACGTCCTGGGCGAGGGCCATGGTCGCGGGTCCGGTGTCGGTGAGCCACAGCCCGCGGGGCGTGACGTGCACGGCGCCGGATTCGGCGACCACGGTGGGAACGGGACCCCAGCCGGTACCGGGCACCGTGGCGCCGGTCGTCCGGGCCTCCCGGGTCGCGAGCCACAGCCACATGCTGGTCAGCTCGGTGGCGCTGAGCCGGGAGGGCATGAGGCTGGCCCACTGGGCGGCGGCGCGCGGGTCGTCGGCTCCGGCGGGAACAGCGGGCTCGGGGCGGCGGCCGAGGGCGCCGTCGGCGGACAGCGGCCGGATGCCCGGGTCCACGCCGAGGACCTGCCCGTACCACGTCCGGTCGTAGCGATCGGCGCCGACGACGAGCCAGGGGTGCAGGCCTCCGAGGGCGACGGGTGCCACGATCACGCCGCGGGCGCTGAGCTGGGTGAACCAGCGGGGGGAGAGGGCGGTGATCCCGGCGGTGACCACGATGACGTCGTAGGGGCCCGTCTCGGGACGCCCGGCCGTAAGGTCGCCGACCTGGGCGTCCACGACCCCGCCTGTCCGGCCGCGAGGACCGAGTGCGGCCCGAACGGCTTCGACGCAGGCGTGGGTCTCGTGCACGCTGGCGACCTGCTGATCGGTCCGTTCGGCCAGGGCGACGGCGAGGCGTCCGGGGCCGATGGCGAGCGCGCGGTCTCCGCGCCGGACGAGGTGGCCCAGTTCGGGGGGCAGGACGGGGGCGTCGGAGGCGGTGACACCGGGGTCGGCGGTGGGGTGGGGGGTCATCGGACAGGGGCCTTCCTGTGCTGCTCGGCCGCGCCGGAGGGCACTGCCGCGAGGGTGAGGATGTGTCCGTTCCTGAGCGTCCAACTGCGCCTGTAGGAACGGATGTTGGCGAGGCACGCGACGGCCGCGTGCAGCTCCGCGCGGCTGACGACCCACAGGCCGGCGCGCGTCCGGCTGAGGGGCGTCATGAAGGAGGTGTAGGTGACGACCGTGCGGCACATCAGCTGCACGGCCTGAACGGGGTCGGCCACGGGCGGGAAGTCGGTGCGCCCGCGCTCGCGCCCGGATGTGTCCGTGCGCGTCACCCGCAGCACAATCCCGCCGGGGACGGCGAGCGGCGGGCAGAGCTGTACGGCGGCGTGCGGGGGCATCGGTCCCACCTCCGAAGGGGAGACGGCGCGGGCCTGCCGCCGCGGCGCACGGAAGGGTGGTCGTGCGCACGGGCGGCAGGCCCACCGGGGGGGTGGCTGCGCTGTCCAGCCGACACCCAGTCAACGGCGGATCCGGCGGGGCGGTAAGGACACAAGGGCCGGTCCCCGCCCGCCCGCACCAGGAAGTTTTGACCGCCGCTTTACCCACGGCCCTGCGCTCTCCGTAGGCGCGGAGCTACGTTGAGCCAGTGGCAGTGAATGAGGAACTCTGGGCGGCGATGCGCGAACTCGGCCTGACCAAGGCCGGGTTGGCCGACGCGGTCAACCGCGAGACGGAGAGGCTGACCGGCCGGTTCGGGCGTACCAGCGAGCGGACCGTCACCGGCTGGACGAGCGGCCGGACCGGGTGGCCGAACACGGTGCAGCGGGTCTGTATCGAGACAGTATTCGACTGTCCGTCCGAGCAACTCGGCTTCACCCCGCGGGGCAAAGGCCCCCAGCACCACCCGGAGCAGCCCGTGAGACGCCGCACGTTCCTCTCCACCACCGCCGCCGCGGCCGCGGTGGTCACCGCTCCGGGCCTGGCCGGGCGCCGGCGGGTCGGCATGTCGGACGTGGACGCCCTGCGGGCCCGGCTCGACGGCCTGACCGCCCTGGACGACCAGGTGGGCGGGCACGCGGCGCTGGAGCGGGCCGCGCTCGACGGCGCCGGGGACGCCGCGGTGATGCAGCAGCGGCCGGCCAGCGAGCGCGTGCGCCGGGCCCTGGCCACGGTGGAGGGCGCCTACCTGACGACGGCGGCCTGGTCGTGCGTGGACGCGCGCGAGTTCGAGCGCGCCCAGCGCCACCTGGACCGCGCACTGACGCTGGCCGGCCTCGCCCGCGACACCGCCCTCCAGCTGAGGGTGTGGAACTCCACCGCGCTGATGGCCTACCAGCAGCAGCACTACCCGCTGGCGCTGGCCGCCGCGCAGGCCGCGCAGGCCTGCGGGATCACCCGCCGCGACCCGCTGTACGCCTCGCTCGCCCACGCCCGGGCCGCTGTCGGCCACGCGGGAGCGGGCGAGCGGCAGGCCGCGCTGCGCTCGCTCGGGCACGCCGGTGACGCGCTTCACCGCGCCGACCTGACCCTCCCCCGGCCGGCCTGGCTGGCCTTCTACGGCGCGGCGGAGCTGGACGGCCTGGCCTCCATCGTCCATGACCACCTGGACGAGCCCGAGGACGCAGAGGGGGCCTGCCACCGCTCCCTGGCCCGGCTGCCCGGGCAGTACCGGCGCAACCGGGCGATGGTCACCACCCGACTGGCACTCGCCCAGCTGCGCCAGGACGAGGTCGAGCAGGCGTGCGCGACCGCCGTCCGGGCCCGGGAGCTGATGGCGGGCGCACCGTTGCCCGGGCGCCTGCGCTCCATGCAGGGTGACTTCCACCGGGGCCTGCTCACCGCCGCCCCCGACTCCGCCGCCGCCCGGCAGTGGGGCGAACGCATCCGTGCCGAGAGGACCCCCACCCCGTGACGATAGAGCTCCGCCGCTACCAGCACGACGGCCTGCCCGAAGGCTTCCGACAGCTGATGCTCGACGTGCACGACGACGCCTACGCCGACCGCCGCCACGAACCCTTCGTGCAACGCTGGTCCTGGTTCCTGGACCGCTGGTCCAGCAAGCCCGGGTTCGTCTGCGTGGTCGCCTTCGACGGCGCCGAGCCGGTCGGCTTCACCTACGGCGCTCCGATGGCCGACGGCGCGGAGTGGTGGCGGCCGTTCGTGGAGCCGGCGCCCGCGCGCACCGCGACGTTCGCCGTCTCCGAGCTGATGCTGCGCCCGCGCTGGCGCGGGCAGGGCGTCTCCCAGCAGCTGCACGAGGCCTTGCTGGACGGCCGGCCCGAGGCGCTGGCGGTGCTGTCCGTGGACACCGCCCGCCCCAAGGTCCAGGCGCTCTACGAGTCCTGGTCCTACCGCAAGGTCGGCGAGGAACAGCCCTTCGAGGACTCCCCGCTGTACGCCATCATGCTGCGTGACCTCGGCACGGAGACCGAGCGCAGCTAGCCTCCGCCGCCGAAGGAGGCGCCCGCAGGGGGGAAGACGTCCGCCACATCAGAACGGGCAGCTCGGGCGGGGCCGGCCACGGCCCCGCCCGAGCCGACCGGCCGCGGACACGTGCCCACCGGGCGCCTGCCAGGTCAGCGCGCGTACGCCTGCTGGCACAGGGCGACCACGTTGTCCGGCAGGTGGCCGTACTCGCGGGCGGCGGCGCACGGGTCGGCCGGCCGCGGCGGCTTCGCCGCCGGTGCCTGCTGCGGCGGTTGGCCGGGTGCGGGCGGTCCGGCCGGGGAGACCGGCCGGGCCGGGCGGGGCCGGTGCGAGGGTCGAGCAGCTGGCGGTGCGTCGGCCTCGGCGGGGTCCTGGTCGTCGGGCTGTTCGGTCGGGGGCTCGGCGGTCGGCGAAGCGGTCAGCACCGGGACCGGCATCGGCATCGGCGTGGGGGTGGGGGTGGGGGTGGGGACCGGGGCGTGCTGCAGGGCCTGGCCGACCGCCGAGGCGGTGAGCTCCACCGCCGGGCCGGCGGTGCGCTCGGCGCCGGACTCGGCGACCAGGCCGACCGCGGCGGCGACCACCGCGGTGGCGGCCACCAGCAGCACCAGGGTGCCGCGGCGCACCGCGCGGTTGGTGGCGGCCGGGGCAGCCCGCCGCACGGCGGCCCCGGCCGCCGTTCGGCCGAGCTGCAGCACCTGGTCGGCCAGGCCCGGCGCCGACGGCCGCACCGGGTCGGCGGCGAGCCGCTCGCAGGCCTGCGCGTTCAAGGTCGCCGGCCAGCAGCGCGGCGAGTCGGCGCGGGCCCACCCGGCGGCGGCCTGCTGGTAGAGCTGGGAGGCCTCGGCCCAGCGCCCGGCCAGGTGGGCCAGGTACGCGCGGGCCTCGGCCGCCTGCAGCACCTCCGGGTGCTCGGCGCCGCGCGCGGCCGCCAGCTCGTGCTGGAGCTCCTGGGCGAGCTGCTCGGCGACGGCGAGGCGTCCGCGCCGGGCGGCGGCACGGATCGGACGCATCGCGGGCGCCAGTGCCCGCTCCGACGCCCCGGGCTCCATGCCGGGCGGCGGCGCGACGGCCGAGCCGACGGCGGGCCTTCGACGGATCACGCGGTTCCTCCCCTTCGCTCGGCTCAACGATGACTGGGGCCGGACGAAACGGCGGGAGGCGCTCCGGCCAGGGGGATGCGCAGACGCCAGCGCGCCGGCCTGCGGAGATCTACGCCGGGCGGGGCGGGGGGGGGGGGCGGGGCCGGGCCCGGCGATGCGCGCGCGGCACGCGCCCCCGACCCACACCACCGCCCCACCCCGCGGGAAGGGGGGCGCCGCCCG
>NZ_JBHZCN010000191.1:0-8738 GCF_042755465.1 Kitasatospora sp. NPDC059160
CGCAGGGTGGTGGACCAGTCGGTGGCGTTGTAGCCGGTGGTGGTCAGCCAGGAGCAGTCCTCGGTGGCGGTCTTGGCGCACTTGGGCTTGGCGAGCGGGACGGGCTTGTCGATCCGGCCGTAGACGCCGGTGTTGCCCGGGTTCGGGTAGACCCAGAGTTCGCCCGCGCCGGGTGCGTGGGCGATCACGTCGTCGATGTTGTTGCCGCCGGTGAGGGTGCCGCGGTGGGTCAGCTGGATGCCGTTCCACCCCTTGCCGCCGGGCGCCTCCGCCGGGATGGAGACGGCCGAGACGGACGGGCTCTTGGCGTTCGGGTTGCCCGGCGGGTTGTACGCCCGCAGGTAGCCGGCCTGGTCGGGCGCGAGGATGTCGGGCGCGCCGTCACCGGTGACGTCACCGAAGACCGGCGGCGGGCCGTCCGGGTTCCACGGCACGTAGAAGGAGTACTGGGCGACCGGGGAGACGTTGCGGGCGTTGTCCATCACCTGCAGGTACAGGATGTTGGTGCCCCAGCGGCCGGGGGTGACCGGGATCCCGCCCTGCGGCATCGAACCGCCGCACGACCAGCCGACGTTGGCGAGCTGAGGGTCCCAGCCCCAGCGGGCGCAGACCACGCCCGAGGCGTTGCCGCCCGGCGCCGGGTCGGTGGCGGTGAAGGGGACGAGGCCCTGCTCGCCGACGTGCTTCTTGGTGACCTGGCCGTTGCCGGACGGCGGGAACCTGTCCGCGAGGTCGGCGGCCGGCAGGACGGTGTTGGCGTCCGGGACGGTGAGGGTCGGCGGGGTCAGGTCGACGCCGAACCGGCACATCGGGGTCGAGGCGGACATCTGGACCAGCTTGTCGGTGGCCATGGTGCCCCAGCCGTAGACGTGGCCCTCCTTGATCACGCCCGGCTTCACCTGGAAGACCGCGTTCCCGCCGTTGGCCACCTCGGGGGTGTAGCCGGAGTCGACGTCGGCGCTCAGGTCCGCGTAGTCCCAGATGTGGGTCCAGGCGAACAGCGAGCTCTGCGCGTTGCTGCTGACCGTCCCGTTGAGGGTGACGGACCCGTTGAAGCCGGATCCGGAGTTGATCCACCCGATCGACTGGCCGTCACAGCCCTGGTTCTCGGCCCACGGCACGGCCGTCGAGGGGGCCGGCCAGGCGTACGGGTTGGTCGGGGTGTTGGGCACCCGGTCGTACTCGACCACGACGGCCGGGTTGTAGGTCATGCGCTTGAACGCCGCCGCGTTGGACTCGTTGCGGGCGAACAGGCCGAAGGTGAGGTTGTCGTGGCTGGGGGCGTACTGGCGGTAGACGCCGGTGACGTCGTAGTCGAACTGGGTGGTGCCGCCGCAGCCGTTCTGCCCCGCGCCGCCGACGTCCGCCGAGCCGACTCCGGTCACCACGCCGGGGGAGTTGCTCCAGGTGGTGTTGTTGTCGATGGCACCGGTGAGGTTCAGGTCGACGGTGTACTTGTTGGTGCAGGAGAAGTCGGAGGACTTGGCCTCGAAGAACGACATCGTCGCCTTGTTGATGACGATGTCGTTGTACCAGCGGGTGTCGAACTGGAAGTAGGAGCGTTCGACGCCCTTGGAGGTGCGGTAGCCCTGGTAGCCGACGCCGGGCTGGGCGTACTGGTCGCCGGAGTTGGCGACGGTGCGGCCGAGGTTGTTGGTGCCGGGGTAGGCGGACTGGGTCCAGGTCCAGTTGCTGGCCTCGCGGCGGTCGTAGATCCAGCCGGGGTCGATGAACCAGGGGCCCTGGCCCTTGCCGAGGACGGTGTCGTCGGTGGTGAGCTCGACGGCGTCGGGGGTGGCGGTGGTCGGCATGGTGGCGACCTTGGCGGCGGCGCCGGGGGCGTCGGCGGTGCTCTTCTGCTCGGGGGCGTCAGCACCGGCCGGGGTCTGGTCGTCGCGTTGGGCGGCGGCGGCCTTGCCCTTGGGGGCGTTCGGGGTGGTGCTGGTGGTGCTGTCCCACATCTGGGGGGTGGCGGCGTGCCAGCGGACCTTGCCGTCCTTGGTGGTGGCGGTGAGGTTGCCGGCGTCGTCGGCCTTGACGGTGACGCCCTTGGCCTTGGTGGGGAAGCGGACCTTCTTGAGGGCCGGGTTCTTGGCGGCTTCGGCGGTCTTGACGACGAGGACGGTGGAGAGGCCGCCGAGTTTGGAGGCGGTGACGCGCAGGTCGATGCCGGGGGCGACCTCGGGGTAGAGGAGGGCCTCGCCCTGGGGGTCGAGGGTGGGCTTGGTCAGCGGGAAGGGCGAGTCGATGGTGAGGGACTCGCCGTCGGGGCTGGTGAGCGTGCCGAGGGGTCCGTCCGCGCCGCCGGAGAGGTGGACGTCGGCGACGGCGGTCCTGGGTCGGTAGCCGCCGTGGTCGTCGGGGACGAGGGTGGCGTCGAGGGTGGCCCAGGTGTTGTCGTGCTTCACGCGTTGGGGTTCGGCGTGCTGGGTGCGGGAGAGGTGGCCGGTGGGGGTGGCGACGGTTTCGCTGTACTCGTCGGTCAGTTCCGGTACGGGGACGGGTTTGCCGGTGCGTTTGGCTTCGGCGATGGCCTTGTCGGAGGCGAGTGGGGGCTTCTGGCCGGCGAACTTGGCGTCGCCGGCGGCTATCCGGTCGGCCAGGTCCTTGGGGATCGCGCCCGGGGTCCGGTCGGTGGAGGCCGCGGGGGTGGCGGGGGTGTCGGCGGCGAAGGCCAGTGGCGCGATCGGCCCGACGGAGGTCAGTGCGAGTACGAGGGCGACCGCGACGGCGTGGGAACGCCGGGGCGGATGCCCGGTTCTGCGCATGCCGGGGGAAGCTCCGGAGGGAGCGCGCATGGTGAAGCCCCTTCGTGGATAGGCGTGAATGCCCGGCCGTGAATGACGGTCGGGCCATGATGGTTCGTAGAGGTCCCCAGCAAGCTGCCGCATTGGTGATTCAACGTCAATTGCCTTTCTGTGGTGGATGTCCGGTTTGACGGACCGTCCGCCGATTTCGTTCAACTGTGACGTGAATCACAACCTCAGGAGATCCTCAAGCCGCTCGACCGCTGGATTGTTAGCCCCCTACCCTCCAGCGAGACCTGTCCGCGTCAAGTCGCGACGCGGACCTCTCAAAGGGGTGGAGATGTCCTCTTTTCCCGAACTACCACCTGGTGCCACCGGGTGGGAAGAATCGCCTTCGAGGTGGCGTAGATCCCGATTGGCGGTCGTCGGTTCATTCGCGGTTCTGACCGTGCTCGCGGCGCCGCTCGGCACCGCGGTAGCGGCCCCCGGGGGCGGCGGCGCGGACAAGGGCCGGATCTGGTCGCCGCCCGGCACACCGCTGCCGAAGACGGCCTCGGTGCACGGTGCGGCGGACAAGGCGAAGTCGACCACGCCGCCGACCGGTTCGCCGGACTGGGTGCCGCCGAAGTCCCTGCCGCAGCCGAAGTCCGGTACCGCGGACGTCGCGCTGGACGGCAACGCCGGCGCGGCCAAGCAGGCGGGCGACCTCCCGGTCTGGCTGGCACCGGCGGCGGGCGGTGCCGCGCCCGCTCCTGTGCGGGTGAAGGTCGCCGCGCCGTCCGTGGAGTCCGCGAAGGGCGTGCAGGGCGTGCAGGGCACCGTCGTCACGCTGGCGCGCGACGGGGCTGCGGAGGCCGGCAAGGTCCAGGTCGGGCTCGACCTCGCCGCGATGGGCGCCAGTGGTGACCTCGCCCACCGGGCGCGGCTGGTGGCGTTGCCGGAGTGCGCGCTGACCGCCCCGGACGCCGACGGCTGCCAGGTGCGGACGCCGGTGGCCTCGCACTACGACGAGAAGGCGAAGCGGCTGGTCGCGGACGTCGACCTGCCGGCGGTCGGGGGGAAGGCGAAGGGCGTGCGGGCGGAGTCCGCAGCCGCGGCCGAAGCACCCGCCGCCGCAGGGCAGGTACTGCTCGCACTGGACGCCGCACCCTCCAGCGGCACCGGCACCTACAGCGCCACTCCGCTGGCCTCGAGCCAGAGTTGGACCTCGGGCAGTGCGTCGGGCTCCTTCACCTACAGCTACCCGATCGCGGTGCCGTCGTCCCTGGGTGGTGGTGCCCCCACGCTGGCGCTCGGCTACGACTCGGCGTCGGTGGACGGGAAGACGGCGTCGACGAACGCCCAGGCCTCCTGGATCGGCGACGGCTGGGACCTGAGCGCGGGGTTCGTCGAGCGCGGCTACCGGGGCTGTGACAAGGCGGGCATTCCGGGTTCGGGCGATCAGTGCTGGGGTGGTCCGAACCTGACGTTGTCGTTGGGTGGTCACTCGGGTGAGCTGGTGCCGGAGGACTCGTCGTGTGTCGCCGGGTCGGCGGCGGACGAGCAGTCGCGGTGCAAGTGGCGGCTCAAGGGTGATGACGGGACGAAGGTCGAGTTCCTGACGGGTGCCAACAACGGCACCTGGAACGGTTCCTATCTGAAGGTGACGGACACCTCGGGGACGGTGTACTACTTCGGGCTCAACCAGCTTCCGGCGGCCGATGGTTCGCCGAGCAAGGCGGGTCCGGAGAGCAAGTCGGCGTGGACGGTTCCGGTGTACTCCCCGAACCCGGGCGACCCGTGCTACGACGGGTCGAAGGGCAAGGGTTCGTGGTGCCAGAGCGCGTGGCGTTGGAACCTCGACTACGTGGTCGACGCGCACGGGAATCTGACCACGTACGCGTACACGCCCGAGACCAACTGGTATGCGCGCGGTGGTGCGCAGAACGCGGGTAAGGGTACGAACACCGCGTACACGCGTGGCGGGGTGCTGGCCGCGATCACCTACGGGCAGTTGCTGTCGGACCAGTTGGGTGCGGGCGGCTCCTATCAGTCCGCGGCGCGGGTCGACTTCGACTCGGGTGAGCGGTGCGTGTCGGACGCGGCGGCGTGCGATCCGGCGCAGCGTACGGCGGCGAACGCGGCCAACTGGCCGGACGTGCCGATGGACAAGCAGTGCCAGGACAGTGGTGCCTGCACCAACTACGGTCCCACGTACTGGTCGACGAAGTGGCTGAACGGGATCACGACCTCGATCCGCTCCGGCGGTTCGTACCGTCCGGTGGACCGTTACGACTTCACCCACGTGTTCAAGACGCCGCAGAACGCGACGGAGAACGCGCCGATCGCCTGGCTGCAGTCGGTCAAGCGCACCGGAAAGGACACTGCCAACGGGCAGGCCGAGCAGGTGCTTCCGGCGGTGACCTTCGCGGACCTGCTGCTGCCCAACCGGGTGGACGGCCTGGTGCCGGCGCGTCCGCGCTACAACCGGCCGCGCATGGCGGTGATCACCACGGAGACCGGTGGCAGCATCGTCGTCTCGTACAAGCAGGAGCAGTGCTCGCGCACGGCGGGGCGGATGCCCGCCTCGGCCGACGGTGACACCCTGCCCTGCTTCAACGTGAAGTGGTTCGACACGCAGGTGCAGTCCACGGTGGACGACTGGTTCCTGCGCTACCCGGTCGACACGGTGACCGTGGACCCGAACGGCAACCTGGTCTCCGGCTCGGTCCCGATGACCACCTCCTACGCCTATGGCCCGGCGGCCTGGCACCGCAACGACAGCCCGCTGGTCGAGTCCGACTACCGGACCTGGGACCAGTTCCGCGGCTTCGCGAGCGTGACCGCGGTGACGGGCTCGGGCAAGGACGGGCCGCAGACCAAGTCGACGACCAGCTACTACCAGGGCATGGACGGCGACCTCAAGGCCGACGGCAAGCCCAAGGGCGCCTCCGTCGCCGGCGTGAAGAGCGGCGGCCGGCCCGACTCCGACTGGATGTCCGGGCAGATCCTGGAGACGGACACCTACGCGGACGCCTCGGCCGACGCGGGCTCGCCGGTGTCGTACACCGTCAACTCCTATGAGAACCCGGCGGTGACGGCCACCCACAAGCGCGCCGGCCTGCCGGACCTGGTCGCCCGCTACGGCGCCACCAAGGTGACCACCGCGGTGACCACTGCGACCACCACCGGCACCCGCACCACCACGACGGTGTCGAACACGGACGCCGGGAACAACAACCGGGTCACCACCTCGCTGAGCACCGCCGACGGCACCCCGGACCTCTGCACCCGCTACCGCTACGCGGGCGGCCCGAACGCCCAGATGACCGGCCTGGTCTCCGAGCAGTTCGTCATCTCGGGCGCCAACGCCTGCACCGCGGACGCGAACGCGTCCAACACGGTCTCCGACACGCGCGCCCTCTACGACGGCCAGGGCTTCGGCAGCGCCGGCGCCAAGGCCGAGGTGACGGGCAAGCAGGTACTGAACGGCTACGACGCCAACGGCGCCGCGCAGTTCGTCACCACCGCGACCAGCACGTACGACCAGTACGGCCGGGTCACCTCGGTGACGGACCCGACGGTCACGGACAGCGCCAACCCGAACGGCGCGGTCACCACCACGGCGTACAGCTCGGCGAACCCGGGTGAGCTGCCGAACAAGGTGGTCACCGGGACCCCGGCCCCGGCCGGCGCGCCGGACGCGGGCACCCCCCGCACCAGCACCGTCACGCTCAACCCCGCCCGAGGCCTGGCGCTCACCTCGACGGACCCCAACGGCCGGAGCACGACCAAGACGTACGACGGTCTCGGACGGGTGAAGGCGGTCTGGTCCCCGGGGCAGGACACCGGCGGCAACGCGAACGCGACCTTCGACTACGCCCTCAACGGCACCTCGGGGCCGTCCACCGTGACGACGAACTCGCTGCGTCCCGGCGGCAAGGCGTACGGGAAGTCCGTGCAGATCGTCGACGGCCTGGGACGCACCGTGCAGACCCAGGGGGACCCGGCGATCTCCGCCTACCAGGGCCGGATCATCGCGGACACGTTCTACGACTCCCAGGGGCGGGTGGGCCGCGCCTACAACGCCTACTACGAGGACACCAACAAGCCGAACACGACCCGGTGGATCCCGGACGGCGCGATGGTCCCGAACCAGAGCGTGGTGCAGTTCGACGGTCTGGGCCGGGTGGTGAACTCGCAGTTCGTGGCGCTGGGCAAGCCGCAGACCACGACGACGACGGCCTACCCCGGCGCTGACCGGGTGGACGTCACGCCGCCGGCCGGAGCCACGCCCACCAGCACGGTCACCGACGCCCGCGGGCGCAAGACGCAGGTGTGGCAGTACAAGACGGCCGCGGCGACCGGCAACCAGGCCGACGCGGACGTCACCGGCTACACGTACACGCCGGGTGGCCAGGCGGCGACCCGGACGGACTCGGCCGGGAACACCTGGAGCTACACGTACGACCAGCGCGGTCGTCAGGTGAAGGCCGATGACCCGGACACGGGTGTGTCGACCCGGACCTACGACGGTGCGGGACAGTTGGCGTCGACGACGGACGCCCGCGGTCAGACGGTCGCGATCACGTACGACCTGCTGGGTCGTAAGACCGGGACGTTCAACGGTTCGGTCGCTCCGGCGAACCAGCTGACCGGTTTCGTCTACGACACCGTGGCGAAGGGGCAGTTGAGCTCCTCGACCCGGTACGTCGGTGGGGCGGGTGGTTCGGCGTACACCAAGTCGGTCGGTGAGTACGACGCGGCGTACCGGGCGACGAAGACCTCGGTCTCCCTCCCGGGTGCCGAGATCGGTCAGACCGGGCAGGTGAGCTTCGACTACTCGGCCGCCTACAACCCGGTGAGTGGTTCGCTGGTGTCGGAGACGCGTGCCGCGGCCGGTGATCTGGCGCAGGAGGCGGTGAACTACAACTACGAGGAGTTCGGGCAGCTCAACGATATGAGCGGCGCCGGGTACACCTACCTCCGGCAGGCGGACTGGGACGCTTACGGGCGCAACATCCGTGACACGATGAACCCTTGGGGGACCCAGGTCGTCTCGACGAACACCTACGACGAGTCGACCGGACGCCTGCTGACGCAGTACGTGGACAAGCAGACGGCCACCACGGGTACGGTCCAGAACACGACCTACGCCTACAATCCGGCCGGTCGGGTCACGGCGGTGCGCACGATTCCGGACAACAGTCCGGACCGGACGGACCTGCAGTGCTTCACCTACGACTACCTGGGGCGTCTCACGACCGCGTGGTCGGACACCGGGCGGCTCAACCAGCCCACCCCGTCCCTCGCCGGGCAGGGCGCCTGCGCCAACGCGACGCCCACCAGCGGGGCTTCGACGGCGGGTACCACCACCGTCGGCGGCAGTGCGCCGTACTGGCAGGACTACACCTACGACGCGGTCGGCAACCGGACCAAGCTGGTCATGCACAACCCGACCGGCGACCAGTCCAAGGACCTGACCATCGACCAGTCCTTCCCGGCGGCGGGCTCGCGCAACACGCCGACCACGGCGGCGGGCACGGGCGGCGGCACCGGCGGCTCGCACGTACCTACCGCGGTGAAGTCGACGTTCCCGAACAACGGCAGCACGCCGGGGAGTTACCAGTACGACGCGGCGGGGAACACGACGAAGATCGCCAACCCGGGCGCGAACAAGACCATGGGCGCGGGCTTCGTGCTCAACCCGGGCGAGTCGGTGCGCTCCAGCAGCGTGCAGCTCACCATGCAGTCGGACGGCAACCTGGTGCTGACCTCGCTGCGGACCGGCCTGGTGGTGTGGTCGACGAACACGGCCAACCACCCGGGTGCGTGGGCGACGATGCAGGACGACGGCAACTTCGTGGTCTACGACCCGCAGCGGGTTCCGTTGTGGTCCTCGCAGTCGTGGGTCGGGCCGAACAGCAAGTACTTCGCGGTCGTCCAGGACGACGGCAAGTTCATGGTGTACGCGCCGGGCTGGGCCCCGAAGTGGGACTCCCACACCTGGAA
>NZ_JBHZCN010000192.1:0-8733 GCF_042755465.1 Kitasatospora sp. NPDC059160
GAACCCGGAAGCTAAGCCTCACAGCGCCGATGGTACTGCAGGGGGGACCCTGTGGGAGAGTAGGACGCCGCCGAACAATCATTCAGAAAAGGCCCTGCCGGGTGAACCAGGCGGGGCCTTTTCGCGTTTCCGGCCGTTCGGTGTGCGGCGGAAGCGGAGTAGGCCGCCGGGGTGGGAAGTTGACTGGACAACAGTTGGCCGAAAGCTCACGTGGCGTTCGCCGTCGCACTGTGTACGGCCCGTGTGCGCTGCCTTATGTTCGAGCCTTCTCGGAACACCCATGCATGGCACGACTGGGAAGGACATCACGTGGCCTCCATCGACAGGCGCCGTTTCCTCCAGCTGGGCGGCGCGTCCGCCGCTGCCGCGGGCTTCGGCGTCTTGCCGCCCGCGGTCGGCAAGGCGCTGGCCCTGCCCGCGATCAGCCGGACCCGCTCGATCAAGGACGTCGAACACGTCGTCATCCTGATGCAGGAGAACCGTTCCTTCGACCACTACTTCGGCACCCTCCGCGGCGTGCGCGGGTTCGACGACCCGCGTCCAACGGCTCTGCCCGACGGCCGGCCGAACTGGCACCAGCCCGCCGCCGCGGTGAAGACCGGGCGCTACCACGACCGCGGCCTGCCGGCCTCCGAGAAGGAGGTGCTGCCCTGGTACATCGACCCCAGGAACACCACCGAGCACCAGGCCGGGACGGACCACGGGTGGAGCAGCGGTCACCTCGCCTGGAACGAAGGGCGCCACGACCAGTGGGTGAACCAGAAGCAGGACGTCATGACGATGGGGCACCTCAAGCGTCAGGACCTTCAGTACCACTTCGCCCTCGCCGACGCGTTCACCGTCTGCGACTCGTACTTCTGCTCCGTCCACGCCGACACCGCGCCCAACCGCATCTACCTGTGGACCGGCACCAGCGACCCGCGCAACGCCTACGGCCGCAAGCCCAACGGGCCCGGCCTGGAGGAGCGCAACGGCAAGAACGGCTACACCTGGACGACGTACCCCGAGCGGCTTGAGCAGGCCGGGGTCAGCTGGAAGCTGTACCAGGGCGGTTCCGGTGAGCCGGGCACCCCGACGGACAACTACACCGACAACTCGCTGATGTTCTTCGAGCGTTACCAGGTCGCCGAGGGCGCCTCCGGTCCGCTGGTGGAGAAGGGCGCGACCGACCACACGCTCAAGGAGTTCCGGGCCGACGTCCAGAACGGCCGGCTGCCGCAGGTCTCCTGGATCGTCCCGCCGTACCTGTACAGCGAGCACCCCTCCGCCACCCCCACCGACGGCGCGTACTACATCAACCTGGTGCTGGACGCGCTCACCTCCAACCCCGAGGTCTGGGGCCGGACCGTCTTCCTCATCAACTACGACGAGAACGACGGCCTGTTCGACCACGTCGTGCCGCCGATGCCGCCGGTCGTCAGCCGGCCGGGCGGTCAGGGCATGGTCTCCACCGACCTGGAGGCGAGCCTCGGCGACGAGCTGCTCGACCTCGCCAAGTACCCGGGCGAGATGAGCCCGCTGGTGCCCGGCGCCGACCGCGGCGGGCTGCAGCCGATCGGGCTTGGCCCGCGTGTGCCGCTGCTGGTCATCTCTCCCTGGTCGCGCGGTGGTTGGGTCTGTTCGGAGACCTTCGACCACACCTCGGTGCTGCGGTTCCTGGAGGCCCGCTTCGGTATCGAGGAGCCCAACATCAGTGCCTGGCGCCGGTCCGTCTGCGGTGACCTCACCTCGGCGCTGGACTTCTCCGGTGCCGACCGGGGGAAGGTCTCGATACCCGTGCCCGCGCCGATCGCCTCCCAGGGCAAGCCGTACCAGGTGCCGCTGCCCCAGCGGATGCCCACCCAGGAGCCGGGCACCCGCCCGGCCCGCGCCCTCCCGTACGACCTGCGGGTCAACGAGGACGAGACCGACGACGCGACGGTGTTCCAGCTCAACCTGAACAACCGGGGCGCGGCCGGGGCCTGGCTCTACGTCTACGACCGGACGGCGCCGACGGCCGCCCCCCGCCGCTACACCGTCTCGGCCGGTGACAGCTTCGAGGACCACTGGCCGCTGGTTGACGGCGGCTACCACCTCGTCGCCCACGGGCCGAACGGCTCGGTGCAGGAGTTCGAGGGCAAGACGGTGGGCGGCCTGGTCGCCCGCTTCGAACCCGGTAAGGACAAGGTGCGGGTGACGGTGTCCAACCACGGGGACACCACCCGCACCGTCACCGCCGAGAACGCGTACGCCAAGGGCGCCAAGCAGGGCCGCACCCTGCGGCCCGGCGACGACGCCCGGTTCACCTTCGAACTGCGCGACGAGAACCGCTGGTACGACGTCGCCGTCGCCGCCACGGACGGGCCGGCCTACCGGCGCCGCTGGGCCGGGCACCTGGAGAACGGCCGCCCCGGCATCAGCGACCCCGGGCCGCGCTGACCGCTGCCCCGACGGGTTCCGCCGGCGGAGCCCGACCCCGTTCCCGCGATGCTCCCCGCACAACCGGGCCGGTCCCCGTCCACTCCGGACGGGGACCGGCCCGCCGCGCACCATCGGGTGGAGCGAGCGGACGGTGCTGGGGGATGATCCCCTGCGTGACGGAAGAGGCAGGTAGTCCAGGTGCGGACGACGCTTGTGCCTGGGGCGAGCGGCTGGGCTGGGCGTTCGGACTGATAGCGGATGATCCGGCGGTGAGAAGTGCAGCGCTTGACCAACTGGCTGAGGCACAGGAGCAGGTCGAGGACGCGCTCGGTCGGTGCAATGAGCTGTGGCGGCTGACGATGCCCCTGGGGGCGGAGGAGCAGTACCAGGAGCCGGCCTTCCGTGAGGCGCGCCGGAGGTATGGCCGAGCGCGGGGACGTTCGCTGCCTGACGGGCTGTGGGGTCGCCCCGCGAGCGGGGATCTGGCGCATTGGCCCGGGCTGCCCTACGCGTTGCTCTTCCTGGAGTGGGAAGCGAGATACCCGCAGGAGTGGACCCACCATGCGAAGGCGTGGGGCACGAAGCAGAGTCTTCTCCGGGACCTGGCCCTGGCCCACCAGCCGGAGGCGATCAGGGCGAAGCTCACCGACTTGGTCGAGATCGTCGTCCACCGCGCGTACCGCTGCAAGGACCGCGAGTACGTGCGGGTCGCCCGGGCCGTCGACAGCGCCGACCTGCGTGGCAGGCTCGACCGCGCGGTCGAATCCGACAGCCCGTGGGCCCGCTGCCAGGCAGGGTACGTGCGCTGGCTCCTGGACCGCCCCGACCTGCCGAACACCCGTCGTGTCTGGCGGGCCTGGCTGGCAGGCCAGGCCCCGGCGTCGAGGTGACCCGGGACTGAGCCGGGAGGATCGTTCCTGCCGGCGCATCACCTCATGGCCGCGGACTCCTTCGACAGCCGGTTCCAGTACGGGCTGTCACGGCTCCTGCTGCCGAGTGCCTGAACCCTTTCGAGCAGGGGCCGAGGCGGCGCCCCGGCCCGCCGGGACCAGGGCCGGCCGTCAGGGGTGGCCCGGCACCCACAGGGGGACGGGGGTCACGAGGGGCATCGCGCGCGCCGCGTCCTGCTCCAGCCAGCCGTCGACCCGGGCCGGGTCGCCCTCGCTGAGCTCCACCAGCGCGGCCGCGGCGATCCGGGCGCAGCACAGCACCAGCGCCAGGGTGTCCTGGCGGCGGTGGCGCTCCCGGACGTAGGCCTCGGCCCGCTCCTGGGCGCGGAGGCGGTGGGCCGGTCCGTCCTCGGCGGTCAGCGCCTGGACGCCGTGCCACACCAGGGTCAGCGCGCAGGGCTCGGCGGGGTGGGTCTGGTCCTCCCGCTCGGCCTCCTCGCGGGCCTCGGCGGAGCGCTGGCCCAGCCAGCCGAGCGCCGTCGCCGCGTCGTCCCCGCAGGAGCGCAGCAGCAGCTCGGCGGCCTGCTCGACGACGGCAGGTACCACCGCCGAGGCCGGCACCCGCAGCCCGGGGGCGGCGGTGTCGCCGAAGGACAGCCAGGCGTCCGCGAACGAGGCCGCGCGCAGCCCGCCCACCCAGGCGGGCGCCCCGCCCGTCGCCCCCAGCCATTCCTCGGTCCCCAGCCGGACCAGCCCCACGGCAACCAGATTCGCCGCGTCCCCGTCCAGGCCCAGCAGTCGTCCGCTCCGCACCACGCACCCCCACCTGCGTTCGTCACCCTTCGAGCACATCCCACCACACCGGGGCGCGAACGAACTAGGCAGGGGCACGTCACGAATCGGTGCCGGTGCCGGTGCCGGTGCCGGTGCCGACGCCGGTGCTGGGGCGGCCTGCCAGTGTCTGGGTGCCGATCACCGCCAGCAGCGCCAGCCGCTCGGCGTCCTCGGTGCCGGGTTCGGCCGTGTAGACCATGATCCGCAGATCGCTGCCCGCGACGCTGAGCACGTCGCAGTCCAGCGTCAGCGGTCCCACCTCCGGGTGGTCGACGGTCTTGCGCGAGGCCTCCTGGTGCCCCACCGCGCCGGAGTCCCACAGCTCGGCGAACCGCTCGCTGTTGCCGCGCAGATCGGCGATCAGGCGCCGCAGCCGCTGGTCCGCCGGGTAGCGGCCCGCCGTCGCCCGCAGGTCGGATACGACGGCGGTCTCCAACGCCCGCCGGGACTCCGGAGTGTGGCGGACCCGGCTGCCCTCGCCGAGGAAGTTCCGCCACGCTCCGTTGCGCTCCTTGCCGTGCCGTTCACCCATCAGCGCGGTGTAGAGCGGATTGGCGAGCAGCAGCGTCCACGCCGCGTCGTGGACGGCGACGGGTGTGCCGGTCAGCCGGTCCAGCATCCGTTGCACGCTGGGCGTGATGTAGGCGGGCACCGTGCCGCGTCCCGGCGCCACCAGCCCGGCGACCCGGAACAGGTGCTCACGCTCCTCCGCGTTCAGTCGCAGCGCCCGCCCCAGCGCCTCGACGACCTTCTCCGACGGGTTGGCCGCCCGGCCCTGTTCGAGGCGGGTGACGTAGTCGACCGAGATCCCGGCCAGCAGCGCCAGCTCCTCCCGGCGCAGTCCGGCCGCGCGCCGATGGCCGCCCGCCGGCAGGCCGGCCGCCTCCGGCGGGACCCGGTCGCGCCAGCGCCGTACCGTCCGCCCGAACTCCGTGGTCGCCATGCCACCACTGTGCACCGCCCCACCCGCAGGTGCCTGGTACCGGCAGTCCCAGGAAGACCGGACGCCTGGCTGACGGTGTCGCCGCGCAGCATCGTGGAGGCATGACCACCACACTGATCACCGGAGCGAACAAGGGCCTCGGCTTCGAGACCGCCCGCCAACTCATCGCCGCAGGCCACACTGTGTACGTCGGCAGCCGGGACCCCGAGCGCGGGCGTCGCGCCGCCGAGCGGCTGGGCGCGCGGCCGGTCGTCATCGACATCACCGACGACGCCTCGGTCACCGCGGCGGCGAGGACCGTCGAGGCCGACGGCGGCCTGGACGTGCTGGTCAACAACGCCGGCGTGGAGGAGCGGGACGCGGACAACCGCGTCATCGGCGCCGCCGACGTCACCGCCGACCTGATGCGGAGCACGTTCGAGACCAACGTGTTCGGCACGGTACGCGTCCTCCACGCGTTCCTCCCGCTGCTGCAGCGCTCCGCCGCCCCCGTCGTCGTCAACCTCAGCAGCGGCCTGGCCTCGCTCACCCGCGTCACCACCGCGGGCACCCCCACCTACGCCTACCCCGGCGTCGCCTACCCGGCCTCCAAGGCCGCCGTCAACATGATCACCGTGCAGTACGCCAAGGCGTTCCCACACATGCGCATCAACGCCGTCGAGCCCGGCTTCACGAAGACGGACCTCAACGGCAACACCGGTATCCAGACCGTCGAGCAGGGCGCCGGGATCATCGTCCGGATGGCCTGCCTGACCCCGGACGGCCCCACCGGCACCTACCGCGACGCCGAGGGCCCGCTGCCCTGGTGACCGATCCACCGGGTGACCGATCCACCGGGTGGGCGCGCGGCCGGGCGGGGCCGGGCCGGGGGTCAGCGTTCGCTGGTGCCGGTGATGCGGCCGCGGGCGAGGACCGGGGTGGTGAGGGAGGTGAGGAGGCGGCGGGGGCGGGTGTTCGGGAGGGCGGCGCGGTTCGGCAGGGGCTCGGCGAGGGCGTAGAGCTCGAAGACGTAGCGGTGCGGGCCGTGGCCCTTGAGCGGCTCGGGGCCGTGGTAGCCGCGGCCGATGAAGGAGCGCAGCAGTGTCACGCCCGGGGCGGGGGCGGACTTGGCGAGGGCGCCGGGGGCGAGCTCCTGCGGGCTCGGCAGGCGGGGCCCGTCGAGCAGCGCGAGGCAGTGGACGGCGGGGTTCGAGCCCAGCGGGACGTCGATGTCCTCGACCACGAGCAGGAGTTCGGCCGTTCCCGCCGGGGGCGTGCTCCAGGCGAGGTGGGGGGAGAGGTTCTCGCCGCCGACCCGGGTGCCGCTGTGCCGGGTGGGCAGGAGGCCGGCGTCGGTGAAGTCCCGGCTGGTGAGGGTGAGGGTCTCCGGGCCGTCCAGGCAGGGCTGGTTCCAGGCGTAAGTGCGTTCTTCCGGGCGGCGGTTGCGCAGCAGGGTGCCGAGTACGGACATGGGGGCGCTTTCCTTGGGCCGCTGGCGCCGTCAGGGACTTCGGCGGGTGGGGTCGGTGACGTGCACGACCTTACGCCGCTTGTCGTCGGGATAGGCCTCCCTGGTCACCAGGCCCCGGAGGCCTCGGCGGGCCTCGGCGGGCCTCGGCAGAATCATTGTTGCCTATCAACTACTTTCTCGCCCGGGTGGCCGGTGGTGGTTGGGGTGCGGGCACGGAAACCCGTTTGACCAGCGCTTCTTCGTCGATCACGATGCTCCGGTGACAGTTGAGACCACCCTCGCGAAGGTCGACGCGGACCTCCGCGCCGGCCGGATACCCGTCGCCCGCCAACGCCTGCGTAGCCTGGTGGGCCGCTACCCGGCGGACCTCACGGTCCGGCGCCGGTTGGCCGAGGTCTACCGGCTGTACGGGGAGCCGGTCGAGGCGGGCCGCTGGGCCTACCTGGAGGAGGAGCGGGACGAGGCCGAGACCGCGGCCTTCGAGGGCCGTTACGCCGATCCGCGGCGCCGGATGCGGGCGCTCGCCTGGCGCACCTCCGAGCGCACCGCGTCGACCGAGACCGCCCGCGCCCGGCTGGCCGAACTCCGTGCCGCGGCCTCCGCGGAGGAAGGCCGCCCGGTCCAGTGGGGCCAGGTGTCCGACCCTTACCGGCCGAACGCGTCCGACGACGACAGCGGGCCGTGGTTCTGCCTCGGCATCGGCCTCGTCGGCCTGCTGCTGGGAGCCTTCGCGGTGCTCGGCATGGTCACCTTCGCCGGCTGGTGGTTCTGAGCGGTTCGGTGCGGTGGTGCGTGCGGGGATGAACCCCCGGGCGGGGGTGGGCCGTACTTGACGGTGGCGGCCCGTCGGGGCCGTCCGGTGCTGCCCCGGGTGCCCGCCGATTCCCACGGACGGCGCGGCCGGGGTGGCCCTCGTGGCCCCCACGAACGCCCTGAACCCTCCGAGGAGAAGCACAGATGAAGCACGTACGCCGCGCTGCCGCGGTCACCGGTGGTGCGGTCGCCGCCCTGGCCCTGGCCCTGGCCGGGACCGGGCAGGCCTTCGCCTGGCACCCCGGCGACGCCTCGCTGACGGTCGGCTGCCGGACGGACGCCGGTCACGTCGAGGTCGTCCTCGGCAACAACTACCAGGACGCGGGCGACTACACGCTCAGCCTGATCGGCGGCACCGAGGAGCACCACGGCACCATCGCCGGGCACGGCACCGCCAAGGTGACGGTCGGCTACTCGGGCCACGGCGACCGGTGGCGCTACACCCTGGCGGACACCCACATCGACCAGCAGATCGCCGACGTGCCGCTCTGCCCGTCCGCGACGCCGACGGGCACCCCGACGCCGACCCCGACCCTGACCAAGCCTGGGACGCCGACGCCGACGCCGACCGCCAGTCGGACGGCGACGCCGACGCCGAGCGGGAGCCCGTCGGGGAGCCCGTCCTCGCCCGCCGCGCACCCCAGCGCCTCGCCCTCGGCGAGTGCCTCCGCCTCCGCCGCGCCGGCGCTCGCGCAGACCGGTGGCGGCGGCAACACCGGCCTCGCGGTGGCCGGTGCCGCGACCCTGGTCGGCGGTGCCGGGCTCGTCGTGGCGGCGCGCCGGGTCGCCGCCCGCCGCAAGGCCTGACGGTCCGACGGATGTTCGTCGACGGAGCGTGGCGGATCACGGTGGTCGGCAAGGACGCCGACTTCGAGCAACGGGCGGTGGTCCGCACCCCGTACGGGGTCCTGGTGCTGGCCGGTGCGGTGGGGGAGTCCCTGGTCGTCGACGCCGACACCTGGGAGCTGCGCCTGGAGCACCTGTGGCCGGGGCGCGGATGGCGGCCGGACGTCGAGGTGGTGCCCGGTCCGGTGACCGGTACGGGCGGCCGCCGCAGCCGGGAGGTCCGGGCGACGGACTGCTACTGGCCGGGGCAGCCGCGGCCGGTCCTGCCGCACAACCTCGTGCTGCGGCTGGACGCGTTCGGGGCCGAGGAGCCCGCGGCGCGACCGGTACGGACGGTGCGGGAGGCGATCACCCCGGCGGGAACACCGCTGATCCGGACCAGTTCCGGCCCCCAGGTCGACACGGTGGACAGTAAGTCCACTGCGGGCAGGGCCGGTTGGTGACCGCCAGGGCGTGAACGGGGAGGGGCGGCCGCGTGAGCGGGCCCCCCCCCCCGCCGGGGGGGGCGGGGGGGCGGCCCCCCCCCCCTCGCCGGGTGACCGGCCTCAGACCAGGCC
>NZ_JBHZCN010000193.1:0-8537 GCF_042755465.1 Kitasatospora sp. NPDC059160
GCGCGGGGCCGGGCGGCCCGGGCGGGCCAGGCCGCGCAGCGGCGCGGGCAGGACGGTGCCGCTCGCCGTGGCCGTGGCGAGGTCCAGCCGGACCGGGGCGAGCAGCGGCTGCGGCGAGCCGAGCGCGTCGTCCAGCAGGGCGAGCGCCTCGGCCGGGGGCAGCGGGGCGATGCCGGTCCGGGCCAGCCGGGCCAGGTCGGTGGTGGACAGCCGGCTCCCCATGCCGTCGCCGTCCCACAGTCCCCAGGCCAAGGAGAGCCCGGGTAGGCCCAGTTCGCGCCGGTGGGCGGCGAGCGCGTCGAGGAAGGAGTTGGCGGCCGCGTACGGGCCCTGGCCTGCGGTGCCGAGCAGTCCGGCGACCGAGGAGAACAGCACGAAGGCGTGCAGCGGCAGTTCCCTGGTCGCCTCGTGCAGCGCCCAGGCGCCGTCGGCCTTGGGCCGCAGCACGGCGGCGACCCGCTCCGCCGTGAGGCCCTCGGTCACGCCGTCGTCGACCACGCCGGCCGCGTGCAGCACGGCGGTGACCGGCAGCCCGGCGGGCGCCCGGTCCAGCGCGGCCCGTACGGCCCGGGGGTCGGCGACGTCGGCGGCGACGGTCGCCACGGCGGCCCCGGCCGCCGTCAACTCCTCGACCAGGCCCGGCTCCACGCTGCCGCGGCGACTGAGCAGGAGCAGGCCCCGGACGCCGTGGGAGTGCACCAGGTGGCGGGCCACCGTCGCACCGAGCGCCCCGGAGGCCCCGGTGAGCAGGACGGTTCCCGCCCCGAGGTCCGGTTGCCGGTCGGAGGTTTCGGCCCTGGTCAGCCTGGGGCGAAGCATCCTTTCCTGGCGGACCGCCAGCTCGGGCTCCTCGTCGGACCGGAGGAGGTCCGGCGTCACCCGTTCGCCCTCCCCGGCGTCCAACAGCGCCACCCGGCCCGGGTGTTCGGCCGCCGCCGAGCGGAACAGGCCCCGCACCGAGGCGGCGGCCAGATCGCGCACCGGTTCGTCGGCGCCGGTCGTGACGGCGCCCCGGGTGAGCAGGACCAGCCGGGAGCCGGCGGTGCGCGGCTCGGCCAGCCACTCCTGGAGCACCGGCAGCAGGAGCCGGACGGCGGCGTGGGCGGCCTCCGCCGGGGAGCCGGCGTCGGCCGGGGTGGCGTACGGGATCAGGACGGTCGACGGCACCGGCTCCGGGAGCTCGGCGAGCGCGGTCACCAGGGTCGCGGCGGGCAGCAGGTCGAGGTCCGGCCGCTGCCCGGCCGGGACGAGGACGGCGACCGCGGCGGCGATGGGGTCCGTGAACGGGACGGGCGGTACGGACGGCGGCGGCGGCACGGGCTCCCAGGAGAGCGCGTACAGCGAGCGGTCGGCGACGGTCCGCAGGCTGCGGGCCAGCGCCTCGCGGGTGACCGGCCGCAGGTCGAGCCGGGCGACCTCGGCCAGCGGCGCGCCCTGGGCGTCGGCGAGGACCAGCCGGTAGCCGCCGTCGGTCGGTCGCAGCGCGACCCGGGCCGCGGTGGCGCCCGTGGCGTGCACGGAGACACCGTGCCAGGCGAAGGGCAGCAGCAGTGCGGACTCCGCACCCGCGGCGCGGCCGTACCGGGCGAGCAGGTGGAGGGCGGCGTCCAGCAGCGCCGGGTGCAGCCCGTACGCGCCGGCCTCGGCCGCCGGGCCCTCGGGCAGCCCGACCTCCGCGAAGAGCGTGCCGTCCGCGGCCCGCCAGGCGGAGCGCAGGCCCTGGAAGGCGGGGCCGTAGCGGTAGCCGTCGGCGGCGAGCTCCGGGTACAGGGCGTCCGTGTCCAGGGGTGCGGCGCCGACCGGGGGCCAGACCCGCACGGCGGCGAAGTCGGCGGAGTCGGCGAACCCTGGTGCTCCCTGGCCCTCCGGGGCGAGGGTTCCGGTGGCGTGCCTGGTCCAGGGGGCGTCCCCGTCCCCGGCCGGCCGGGTGTGCACGGCCAGCACGCGCAGGCCGTTCGGGTCGGACGGGTCGGACGGACCGACCGCGAGCTGGAGTTGCAGGGCGCCCTCGGCGGGCAGCGGCAGCGGGGACTCCAGGGTCAGTTCGGCCAGGTGCGGGGCGCCGACGCGCTGCCCCGCCCGGAGCGCGAGCTCGACCAGGGCGGCTCCGGGCAGCAGTGGGGTGCCGAGGATCTCATGCTCGGCGAGCCAGGGCAGCGCGGCCGGGGACAGCCGGCCGGTGAGCACCAGGCCACCGCTGTCCGGGAGTTGCAGTTCCGCGCCGAGCAGCGGATGGTCGGCCTGGTCGAGGCCCACCTCACGCGGGTCCGCCGGGGTGGCGTCGGCGTCGAGCCAGTAGCGCCGGTGCTCGAACGGATAGCCGGGCAGCTCCGGCGTGTCGGCGATGCGGCCGGTCACCCCGGTCAGGGCCGGCCAGTCGACGGCCGTCCCGGTGACGGCCAGCCGGGCCAGGGCGGTCGCCACGGCCCGCGCTTCGGGTCGGTCCCGGCGCAGGGCGGCCGCAGCGGCCACGGGTGCGTCCGCGCCGAGGGCCGCCTCGACCAGCGGGGTGAGGACGGCGTCGGGGCCGAGTTCCAGGTAGCGGGTGACGCCCTGCTCGTGCAGCGTCTGCACGACGTCGTGGAAGCGCACCGCCGAACGGATGTGCCGCGCCCAGTACGCCGGGTCCGCGAACTCCTCCGCCGTGGCCAGGCCACCGGTCAGGTCGGAGACCACCGGCAGCAGCGGCTCCGCGAACACCACCCCGCCCGCCACCCGCGTGAACTCCTCCAACACGCCGTCCATGTGCGGCGAATGGAACGCATGACTGACCGTCAACTGCTTCACCCTGCGGCCGCGTTCCCGCCACCGCCCAGCCAGCTCCAGCACCGCTTCCTCGTCCCCGGAGAGCACCACCGAACGCGGACCGTTCACCGCCGCCAACGACACCGACCCCTCCAGGCCCACCAGTTCGGCCAGCACCTCCCCCTCCGCGGCCTCCACCGCCACCATCGCCCCACCCGAACGCGCCGACCCCATCAACCGGCCCCGGGCCACCACCAACACCGCAGCATCGTGCAACGAGAACGCACCCGCCACGAACGCCGCCACCACCCCGCCGATCGAATGCCCGGCCACCACATCCGCCGTCACACCCGCCGACACCACCAACCGGTACAGCGCCACCTCCACCGCGAACAACGCCGGCTGAGTGAACTCCGTACGATCCAGCAACTCCCCGCCCTCGAACACCACCTCCCGCAACGACCGCCCCAACAACGGATCGAACGCCGCGCACACCTCGTCGAACGCCGCCGCGAACACCGGGAACGCCCCGTACAACCCACGCCCCATACCCGACCACTGACTACCCTGACCCGTGAACACGAACGCCGTACGACCACCGGGCGCGACCCGGCCGTGCAGCACGGCCGCGCTCTCCTCATCCGAGGCGAACTTCGCCAGTGCGTCCAGGAGTTCGGCACGGTCGGCGCCGAGCAGGACGGCCCGGCGCTCCAGCGCACCACGCGTCCGGGCGAGCGCGAGGCCCAGGCGGGCCGGGTGCAGTTCCGGGCGGTCCTGAGCGAAGGCCAGCAGTCGTACGGCCTGGGCGCGCAGCGCCGTGTCGGTACGCGCCGACACCGGCCAGGCCACCACCCCCGACGGCTCCACCACGACCTCCGAAGACAGCGCGACCTCCGGCGCCTGCTCCAGGATCACGTGGGCGTTCGTCCCACTGATCCCGAAGGACGACACCCCCGCCCGACGCGCACGACCCACCTCCGGCCACTCCCGCGCCCCGGCCAGCAGTTCCACCCCACCCGAAGCCCAGTCCACCAACGGCGACGGCTCCCCCGCATACAACGACCCCGGCAACACCCCCTCCGCCAGAGCCCGCACCATCTTGATCACACCACCCACACCCGCAGCCGCCTGCGCATGCCCGATGTTCGACTTCAACGACCCCAACCACAACGGCCGCTCCGCAGAACGCTCCTGGCCATAGGTCGCCAGCAACGCCTGCGCCTCGATCGGATCCCCGAGCCGCGTCCCCGTCCCATGCGCCTCCACCACATCCACATCCCCCGCACCCAACCCGGCCGCCGACAACGCCGCCCGGATCACCCGCTCCTGCGAAGGCCCGTTCGGCGCCGTCAAACCGTTCGACGCACCGTCCTGATTCACCGCCGAACCCCGCACCACCGCCAACACCCGATGCCCGTGACGCACCGCATCCGACAAACGCTCCACCACCAGCACCCCCACCCCCTCACTCCACCCCGTCCCGTCCGCACCCGCCGCGAACGACCGGCACCGACCGTCCACCGACAACCCCCGCTGCCGACTGAACTCCACGAAGGTGTCCGGCCGGGCCATCACGGTGACGCCGCCGGCCAGCGCGAGGTCCGCCTCGCCGCTGCGCAGGGCCTGGGCGGCCAGGTGGAGCGCGACCAGCGAGGAGGAGCAGGCCGTGTCCACCGTCACCGCCGGGCCCTCCAGCCCGAAGGTGTAGGCGATCCGGCCGGAGATCACGCTGGAGGTGTTGCCGGTCAGCAGGTACCCCTCGTAGCCCTCGGGGGCGCGCTGGAGCCGGGAGCCGTAGTCGTTGTACATCACCCCGGCGAAGACGCCGGTCCGGCTGCCGCGCAGGTCGGCCGGGTCGATCCCGGCCGACTCCAGCGCCTCCCAGGACGACTCCAGCAGCAGCCGCTGCTGCGGGTCCATCGCCGCCGCCTCACGCGGCGAGATCCCGAAGAACTCCGCGTCGAAGTCGGCCGCTCGGTGCAGGAAGCCGCCCTCGCGGGCGTAGGAGGTGCCGTGGTGGTCGGGGTCGGGGTGGTAGAGCGCGTCGAGGTCCCAGCCCCGGTCCGAGGGGAACGACGAGATCGCATCCCGACCCTCCACCACCAACCGCCACAACTCCTCCGGCGAACCCACCCCACCCGGATACCGGCACGCCATCCCCACGATCGCCACCGGCTCGTCCACCACCACCGCCCGCACCACCGACACCTCCCGGTCCACGGTCCGGGTGCCGTCCAGCTCGGCGAGCAGGCGCCGGGCCAGGGCGGCCGGGGAGGGCTGGTCGAAGACGACGGTGGCGGGCAGTCGCAGGCCCGTCGCGGTGTTGAGGCGGTTGCGCAGTTCCACGGCGGTCAGCGAGTCCAGGCCGAGGTCCTTGAAGGCACGGTCCGGGTCGACGGTGTCCGTGCCGCTGTGCCCGAGCACGGCGGCCACCGCTCCGCGCACCAACTCCGCTGCCGTCCGGGCGCGTTCGGCCTCGGGGAGGGCGGCGGTGCGCTCGGCCCAGCCGGTGCCGCCCGCCGGTCCTCCGGCGCGCGCGGCGGCACTGCGGCGCAGCGGGGTGCGGACCAGGCCGCGCAGCGGGGCCGGCAGCGGCCCGTCGGCGGCGCGGGCGCGCAGTGCGGCCCGGTCGATCCTGGCCGGTACCAGCAGCGGGTCGGCTCCGGCGAACGGGGCGGATCCGGCGAGTGTGTCGGCTCGGGCGAGCAGGGCGGTTCCGGCGAGCGCCGCGTCGAACAGCTCCAGTGCGGCCGTGGTGTCCAGCGGCGGCAGCCCGCTGCGGCTCCAGCGGCGGAGGGCCTCGGCGTCCAGGGCGCCGGCCATGCCGTCCTGGTCGGCCCAGAGCGACCAGGCCAGCGAGAGGGCGGGCAGGCCGAGTGTCCGGCGGTGCTGGGCGAGCGCGTCCAGGAAGCTGTTGGCGGCCGCGTAACCGCCCTGGCCGGCGGTGCCGGTGATGCCCGAGACGGAGGAGAACAGGACGAAGGCGGCCAGGTCGAGGTCGGCGGTGAGCTCGTGCAGGTGCCAGGCGGCGTCCGCCTTGGGCCGCAGCACCCGGGCGATCCGGTCGGCGTCGAGTCCGGTGAGGGTGGCGTCGTCCACGATTCCGGCGAGGTGGAGGACCGCGCGCAGCGGACGGTCGGTCGGCAGGTCGGCGAGGAGGGCGGCCAGCGCGGCCCGGTCTCCGGTGTCGGCGGCGGCGAGGACCACCTCCGCGCCCAGGGCGGTCAGTTCGGCGGCGGTCTCGGCCGCTCCGGGGGCCGCCGGGCCACGGCGGCTGACCAGCAGCAGCCGTCGGACGCCGTGCCGCTCCACCAGGTGGCGGGCGAGCAGGCCGCCCAGGCCGCCGGTGCCGCCGGTGATCAGGACGGTGCCCCCGGTCAGGTCCGGCGCGGGGCTGTCGGCCAGGGCCGGTGCGGCGCCGTCGGTCCGGCCCGTCGCGGGGCTGTCGGCCGGTCGGGACGGGCGGGGTGACGGCACGGGCTGGAGCACGGGTCGGAGTACCGCGCCCGCGCGCAGGGCGAGTTGGGGCAGGCCGGTGGCCAGGGCGGCCGGGAGCGCGGCGGCCGAGGCCGGGTCGTCGTCCAGGTCGACGAGCCGGAAGCGGTCGGGGTGCTCGCTCTGGGCGCTGCGCAGCAGCCCCCAGACGGCGGCCGCGGCCGGGTCGGGCGCGGGACCGTCGGCCGTGGCGGCGGTGGCGGCGACCGCGTGCCGGGTGAGGACGGCGAGGACGGTGTCCGCCAAGCGCTCGTCGGCCAGCCAGTCCTGGGCGAGCCGCAGCGCTTCGCGGGTGAGCTCGCGCGCTGCGGCGGGCCGGTCGGCGCCGGTGTCCGGCAGGACGGCGAGGACGGTCCCGGGCGCGGGCTGCCCCGCGTCGAGGGCGGCGCGCAGCGCGGCCGGGTCCGGGAGGGCGGGCAGCGCGGACAGGCCCTGCGGTGCGGGCCCCAGCAGCAGGGTCCGCCCGGGGGCGGGCCGGGCGTCGACCGGCACGGGGATCCAGTCGAGGCGGTGCAGCGCCCCGCGCTCGGCGGACCGGTCGGCGGCGTCGACGGGTGTCGCGGTGCGCAGGGCGAGCGAGCCGACGGACAGCACGGGCCGGCCCTCGACGTCGAAGGCCGCGAGGGCGGCCCCTTCGGCGCCCGGTGTCCAGCGGACCCGCAGCAGGGCCGCTCCCTGGGCGTGCAGCCGGACGGCACCGAAGGAGAACGGCAGCGGCAGGCCGCCCCCGGCGGCCCGGTCGGCGCTCTCGGCGTCCACCAGCGGGTGCAGGGCGGCGTCCAGCAGGGCCGGATGGATGCCGAACGCCTCGGCGGAGAGCGCCTGTTCGTCGCCCAGCGCGAGTTCGGCGAACAGCTCCGGGCCGAGCCGCCAGGCCGCGCGCACGCCCTGGAAGGCGGGGCCGTACGCGTACCCCCGGGCGAGCAGCCGGGCGTACAGGGCGTCCGGGTCCAGCGGTTCGGCGCCGGCCGGCGGCCAGGCGGCGAGCTCCGGCGCGGCCGCCGGGGCCGCCCCCGGAAGGGCCTCGGTGAGCGAGCCGTCGGCGAGCGAGCCGTCGGCGAGCAGGCCCTCGGCGTGCCTGGTCCAGCCCTCGCCGTCCTCCTGGCCGGGGCGCTGGGGGCGGGCGTGGACGGCCAGGGTCCGGCGCCCGTTCCCGTCCGACGGGCCGACCGCGAGCTGGAGTTGGACGGCGCCGCCGGCGGGCAGCGGCAGCGGGGCGTGCAGGGTCAGCTCCTCGACGCCGTCGGCACCGATGCGGGCGGCGGCGGCCAGCGCCAGTTCCAGGAAGGCGGTGCCGGGCAGCAGCGGGGTGCCGAGGATCTCGTGCTCCGCGAGCCAGGCCTGCCCGGCCGGGGAGATCCGGCCGGTGAGCAGCAGTCCGCCGTCCTCGGCGGTCCCGACGGCGGCGGCCAGCAGGGGGTGGCCGGCCTCGGCCAGCCCGAGGGCGGCGGCGTCGGTGACCGGGCGGGGCGCCGACCAGTAGTGGGTGTGCTGGAACGGGTAGGTGGGCAGGTCCAGTGGGACCGCCGGGCCGGGCAGCAGCGGCCGCAGCACCTCGGCCGGGGCGCCGGCGGCGAACAGCCGGGCCAGCGCGTCCGCCAGGACGCGGACCTCCGGACGGCCGCGACGGGCGAGCGGGAGGACGGCTACGGGGTCGGCGTCCTGGTCCAGCGCCTCCCGGACGAGCGGGGTGAGGACGGCGTCGGGGCCGAGTTCCAGGTAGCGGGTGACGCCCTGGTCGTGCAGCGTCTGCACGACGTCGTGGAAGCGCACCGCCGAACGGATGTGCCGCGCCCAGTACGCCGGGTCCGCGAACTCCTCCGCCGTGGCCAGGCCACCGGTCAGGTCGGAGACCACCGGCAGCAGCGGCTCCGCGAACACCACCCCGCCCGCCACCCGCGTGAACTCCTCCAACACGCCGTCCATGTGCGGCGAATGGAACGCATGACTGACCGTCAACTGCTTGACCCTGCGACCGCGTTCACGCCACCGTCCGGCCAGCTCCAGCACCGGTCCGTCGTCGCCGGAGAGCACCACCGAACGTGGCCCGTTCACCGCCGCCAACGACACCGACCCCTCCAGGCCCACCAGTTCGGCCAGCACCTCCTCCTCCGTGGCCTCCACCGCCACCATCGCCCCACCCGAACGCGCCGACCCCATCAACCGGCCCCGGGCCACCACCAACACCGCAGCATCGTGCAGCGAGAACGCACCCGCCACGAACGCCGCCACCACCCCGCCGATCGAATGCCCGGCCACCACATCCGCCGTCACACCCGCCGACACCACCAACCGGT
>NZ_JBHZCN010000194.1:0-8485 GCF_042755465.1 Kitasatospora sp. NPDC059160
CCGGGTCGGGCGCGCCCGCTGCCGTCCGCCCTCCCCCCGCCCTGTTGCGGCCCCGCGCGGGGGGGGGGGCGCCCCCCCCCCCCGTCCACCCGCGGGGGGCGGGGCTATACCCCTCCCCCCCCCCACCGCGGCGTTTCCGGGGCGCTGAGCCGCCCCGGAAACGCCTTCAGTGGTGGAAGCCCTCGCGGACCGGCACGCCCAGGTCCTGCAGCGGGACGGGCTGGCGGCGCAGCTCCGGCAGCAGCCGGTTGAGGTCGGCCAGCAGCAGGTCGGCGAGGTCCCGGGAGAAGCCGTTGCGACAGACCACCCGGAGCACCGACAGGTCCTGCCGGTTCGCCGGGAAGGTGTACGCGGGGACCTGCCAGCCGCGCTCGCGCAGCCGCCGTGAGACGTCGAAGACGTCGAAGGTGACGTCCTCGGTGGTGGTGAAGGCGAACACCGGGACCTGGTCGCCGCGGGTCAGCAGCCGGAAGCAGCCGAGCTTCCCGATCTCCCCGGCCAGGTAGCCGGCGACCTCCCGGCAGGCGCCCTGGACCGCCCGGAAACCGGCCCGGCCGAGCCGCAGGAAGACGTAGTACTGCGCCGCGACCTGCGCGCCGGGCCGGGAGAAGTTGAGCGCGAAGGTCGGCATCTCGCCGCCCAGGTAGTTGACCCGGAAGACCAGTTCCTCGGGCAGGGCCTCCTTGTCCCGCCACAGCGCCCAGCCGACGCCGGGGTAGACCAGGCCGTACTTGTGGCCGGAGGTGTTGATCGACTGCACCCGGGGGAGCCGGAAGTCCCAGACCAGCTCCGGGTCGAGGAAGGGCGCCACCATGCCGCCGGAGGCGCCGTCCACGTGCACCGGGACGTCCAGGCCGGTGCGCGCCTGGAGCTCGTCCAGGGCCGCGCAGATCTCCGCGACCGGCTCGTACGAGCCGTCGAAGGTCGAGCCGAGGACGCCGACCACGCCGATGGTGTTCTCGTCGCACAGCGCGACGGCCTGCTCGGGGCCGAGGTGGAAGCGCTCGCCCTCCATCGGCGCGGTGCGGGCCTCGATCTCCCAGAAGGTGCAGAACTTCTCCCAGCACACCTGGACGTTGACGCCCATCACGAGGTTGGGCCGGGCCCCGGCCGCGTAGCGCTCGGGGTTGCGGCGCATCCAGCGGCGCTTGAGCGCCATGCCGGCCAGCATGCAGGCCTCGCTGGAGCCGGTGGTGGAGCAGCCGACCGCGGCGTCCGGGTCGGGGGCGTGCCAGAGGTCGGCGAGGATGGCCACGCAGCGCCGCTCCAGTTCGGCGGTCTGCGGGTACTCGTCCTTGTCGATCATGTTCTTGTCCAGGCACTCGGTCATCAGCCGGGTCGCCTGCACCTCCATCGAGGTGGTGACGAAGGTCGCCAGGTTGAGCTTGGCGCTGCCGTCCAGCATCAGCTCGTCGTGGATCAGCTGGTACGCGGTGTCGGCCGCGACCGGGCCCTCGCCGAGCCGGTGCACCGGCGGGGCGAGTTCCATCGCGCCCAGCGGGTCGGTGATGCCGAGGAACGGACTGACGCTCAGCCGGCGGTCGTCGCCGGTCCCCTTGTGCAGGGCCATGGGTGGCTGTCGCCCTTCGCCTCGGTTGCCGTGTCCCGACCCACGCTGCCACCGGGCGCCGGGTGACGCATCCTCACCGGCGGACTCCGGCCGGTCGGGGTCGGCCCGGACGGCAGGGCTCAGGCCGAGGGGCCGGCGGCGGCCTCCGGGTGGATCTGGTCCCGGGCGGCGCGGTACTGCTGGCGCACCGCCGACCCGATCGCCAGGTCCTGTTCGCCCTCGGGCTCGACCGTCTCGGCGTCCGGCAGCGCCCACTCCGGCGGCTCGGAGGTGCCGGCCAGCGCCCAGGCGGCCTGCCGGGCGGCGCCGCGGGCGGCGTGCGCGCCCGGCGGGGGCACCACGACCGGGACGCCGAACAGCATCGGGGCGATGTGCCGGACGGCGGGCAGCCGGCCGGCCGCGCCGAGCAGGAACACCCGCTTGATGCCGACGCCCAGGGCGCGCAGCACGTCCAGGGCGTCGGCGGTGTTGCACAGCATGCCCTCGACGGCGGCCCGGGCCAGGTGCTGAGGGGTCATCGCCTCGGCCCGCAGGCCGGTCAGGGTGCCGGCGGCGTGCGGCAGCGCGGGGGTGCGCTCGCCGTCCAGGTAGGGCAGCAGCACCAGGCCGTAGGCGCCGGGGGAGGAGTGCAGGGCGAGGTCGCTCAGCCCCTCCAGGTCCCGGCCGAGCACGGCGGCGGTGGAGCGCAGCACCTGGGCGGCGTTGAGGGTGGCGACCATCGGCAGGTGGCGGCCGCTCGCGTCGGCGAAGGAGGAGACCAGGCCGGTGGCGTCCACCACGGCCTCCTCGTGCACCGCGAAGATCGTCCCGGCGCTGCCGAGCGAGACCACCGCGTCGCCCGGACCGAGGCCCAGGCCGAGGGCGGCGGCCATGTTGTCGCCGGTGCCGGCCGAGATCAGCAGGCCCTCGGGGGTGTGCCCGGCGGGTTCGGCGGGGCCGAGCACGTCGGGCAGCCGGAGTTCGTGGCCGAGCGCCAGCTCGACCAGGTCCTGCCGGTACTCGCCGGTGATCGGGGACCAGTAGCCGGTGCCGGAGGCGTCGCCGCGGTCGGTGGTGCGGCGCTTGGGGTGGCCGAGCAGCTGCCAGACCAGCCAGTCGTGCGGCAGCAGCACCTCGGCGACCCGGCGGGCGTTGGCCGGCTCGAACTCGGCCAGCCAGCGCAGCTTGGCGATGGTGTACGTGGGTCCGGGGACGGCGCCGATCGCGGCGGTCCAGGCGGCCGGGCCGCCGAGGGCGTCCAGCAGCTTGGCGGCGGCGCCGCTGGAGCGCGGGTCGTTCCACAGGATCGCGGGCCGCACCTGCACCCCGCCCGCGTCCAGGCCGATCATGCCGTGCTGCTGGGCGCTGACGCCGATCGCCCGGACGCCCTCCAGCAGGCCGCCGGCCGCGGCGTCGCCGAGGGAGTGCAGCCAGACCTGCGGGTCGGCCTCGCCGGGGCGCAGGTCCTGGTCCTCGGGGACGGGGTGGGGCGCCTTGCCGGAGCGCAGGACGGTGCCGGTGTCGGCGTCGCACGCGACGATCCTGGTGCGGCTGGTCGAGCTGTCTATCCCCGCGACGATGGCCATGTCGAGATCATGCCTCAGCCCGGCCCGGGACGCGTCCGGGCCGGGTGAGCCGTTGCCGGTTCGGGACCGGGCGTTGGGATCTCCTTTGCCGGGGGATCACCGCCCCGTCACGGACGGTGGCTACCGCCCGGTCACGGGCGGACGGTGCCCCAGCCGTCGTCCTCCGCCCGGGAGCGGGTGAAGTACGGCACCCGGTCGGTGACGGCGTTCGGCAGCCTGTCCCCGACCCGGTCCGCGACGGCACCGGCCGCCTTCCCGGCCACCGCCCCGGCCTGCTGCCGCGCCCGGTCGGTGGCCCCCTGCACGGTCGGGTTCCGGGCGATCCGCCGGGTGACCTCGGTGATCTGTTCGTAGCGCCGGCGCCCGGCCCGCGAGCCGAGGACGTAGCCGGCCGCGAAACCCGCGGCCAACGACAGCTTCCACATGATCGGACCCACCCTCTCCTGGCGGCCTTCTGCCGCATTGCCCTACCCGTTGCCCGGGACGGCGAACCGTCCGCGCCCCCAGCATCCCCGGGTGCCGTCGGGGGCGCGCGCGGGGCACGCCGGACCGGAGGTTCGGGGCGGCCGGGGAAACGATTGGCGGACCACCCCCCCGAGTGCGCTAATGTATGTCCCGCAGCGAGCGCCGAGGAGCCCGGGTCACGGGAGCCGAAGCGGAAGCCGATCCCCCATAGCTCAATTGGCAGAGCAGCCGACTGTTAATCGGCAGGTTATTGGTTCGAGTCCAATTGGGGGAGCTCGGGAGTAGTGCTCCTCGGAGCCCGATTCCCGCCCGTGGTACGGAAGTTGAGTACCGCGATCCCGCATAGCTCAATTGGCAGAGCAGCCGACTGTTAATCGGCAGGTTATTGGTTCGAGTCCAATTGCGGGAGCTGCACCGGGTCCGCCCGGTGACTGCTCAGAGCGAAGGCCCCTCGGACGACCGGGGGGCCTTCGTGTTGTCCGCCCCGGTGTCGCGTGCGTCACCCCGCCGTGCCCTCCCCGGCGCCGCGGGCGGGCCGGGGAGGGCATCGCCGGGATCAGGTGGTCGCCCGCCGGTACAGGTCGGCGATCCGCTGGTCGAAGGCCACGCTGTACGAGGTGCCCGGGGTGTCCCCGCCCTCCTGGTAGCCGCCGATCACGCCGACCACCGTGCCGTCGCCGGTCACCCAGGGACTGCCGCTGGTGCCGTCGGTGTAGCCGCCGCAGTCGAAGCGTTCCTGGGTGGCGCTCTGCGAGCTGGTCCGGACCGCGCAGGTGATCGGTTCGTCGCTCTCGTTCGGGTAGCCGGTCACCGAGACCGCCAGTCCGACGCCCCGGCCGGTGCCGAGCGGGTTGCCGCCGACCGCCTCCTCGACCTGCCGGCCGTCGGCCGGGCGGACGGTGACGAAGGCCACGTCGTAGTCCGGGTCGTCGTCGGAGGCCCAGCGGGGATCGACGGTGATCGACTGCACCTGCCAACTCCCGTACGGGGAGTACCCGTTGCGGTAGCCGGGGGTGAACACCAGGCCGTCCAGCAGGCCGACCCGCTGGTTCTGCACGCAGTGCGCGGCGGTGACCAGCAGATTGCGCGCGGGGCTGCGCACCACGCTCGCCGTGCAGGACCGGGGGCCCTGGGCGCTGTGGACGGACAGCGTGCCGATCCGGTCGCGGGCCGCGCTCTGCTGGGCGACCTCGGCGTTCGGCGCCGCGTCCGGCCCGCTGCCGCACGCGGTGCCGGCGGTCAGCAGCAGGGCAGCCAGCGCGGTCGCTCCGGCCGCGCGCGCGGGCGGCACCGGGCGGGGGGCCATCGGGGCTCCGTCTCGTTCCTCGGGGCGGGCATCCGGGCCGTGCGTTCCGCCGTTCGAGAGGAAGATCTACCAGGCCGTGCCCGGCGGCGCCACTGCCGGGTGTTCGAATCGGTCCGGGGCCGGCCCGGTCAGCCGGTGGCCCGGTCGTAGAGCGCCTGGACCCGGTCGCCGAAGTAGCTGCTGTACGAGGTGTCCGGGCTGCTCCCGCCCTCCTGGTAGCCGCCGATCACGCCGACCACGGTGCCGGTCCTGGTGGACGGGTCGAAGTCGGTGACCCAGGGACTGCCGCTGGTGCCGCCGGTGTAGTCCGGGCAGTCGATCCGCAGCTGGGTGGCACTCTGTTCGGTGGTGGTGTTCGAGCAGGTGATCGGGACGTCGCTGCTGCCCGGGTAGCCGGTCACCCGCACCGGGACCTGGTAGCCGCGGTTGACGCCCAGTTTGTTGGCGCCGAGCACCTGCTGCACCTGCTGCCCGTTCTGCGCCTGGACGACGGCGAAGGCGACGTCCATGTCCGGGTCGGCGTGGTCCTTCCAGCCGTCGTCCACGCTGACCGCCAGCAGCGGCCAGACCCCGCTCGGGGTGTCGCCGTTGCGGTAGCCGGGGACGAAGACCAGGTCGCTGCGCCGGCCGATCCTCGGGTCCCAGACGCAGTGGGCGGCGGTGACGATCAGGTTGAGCCCGGCGCTGTCGACCACGCTGGCGGTGCAGAAGTGGTCCCCGTCCGCGTTGCGCGTGAACACCGCACCGACCAGGCCGTTGAGCACGGTGGGCTTGGCGGTGCGGGTGACCCCGGTGTGCTTGCCGATCGCCCCCTTGAAGCGCTGCTTGCTCCAGCCGTGGGCGTCGGCGGCACCGGGCGGTGCCGAGGTGACCGTCGGGGCGACGGTGCCGGGCCGCGCCGCGGTGGTGCACCCCGCCAGCGCGAAGGCCAGCACCAGTCCTCCGGCCGCAGCTCCCGCCCCACGCATCGTCATCAGCCCAGGCTGCCCTGTCCGGGCCCTCCGTCGCCACCCGGAGCCCGCCACCGGGGCGGGCGCGCGCCCTCCCGCACCCAGCTGCGCCCCCGGCGCGCACCACGGGTGATCGACCGGCTATGCTGCCCGGGACGGCCTCGCGGGGCCGTCTGCTGCTGCCGTGGCCGACGACCGGCACGCGCGGCGAACCGGGGCGGTAGCTCAGCCGGTTAGAGCAGGGGACTCATAATCCCTTGGTCGTGGGTTCGAGTCCCACCCGCCCCACTTCTCCCACCCCCGTGCGGCCCGTCGGCCGACGGGGCTCCAGGCGCGGCGAGAACAGACTGTACGCGCGCAAACATCCTCCGTGGCGATTACACGCCGAGGTTCACCCTCCCTGGGGACCCGGGGGCCGGTCGGGCCCGTGGCCTTCCGGGTCGCGTGGGGCCGGTGCATCCCGCCTGCCGCGCGGCCGTGCACGCAGTGGCCGACCCATGGGCGTCGAGTCCTCAACTGCGCGTACCGGAGCATCACTTCGGGTGATCCGCCGGAGCGCGAGGCGAACCCCCGGGATGCGACGGCCGGCGGCTCTGCGGCGCCCGGCGGCGTCGGACCGCGTTCACCCCTGGTGCGGTGCCCCGAAAAAGTGATATCACTTTGACAGCTGCAGCGGACGTCCGCGCGGCGCACATCGCACAAGGGGGAGTCGGTCCCATGACCGCACCGCACGTCTCCGTCGAGGACGGCCCCGTCCTCGACCTCCCGGCCCCGAGGGTCACCGAGCGGGTCATCACCGGGGCTCCGGGGCTGCCGGTGCTCGGCGGCGCCCTGCTGGGCGTGCTCGCCGGGCTCGCCGGACTGATCGCCGGTGGGGTCCAACTCGCCGGTGGCGACAAGGGCCTGGGCGTTCCGCTGGTGGTCCTCGGACCACTGGTGCTGCTCGGCTCGCTGGTCCTGCTCTGCGGGCTGACGGTCGTCTCGCCCGGCTCGGCCCGGGTGGTCCAGCTGCTCGGCACCTACCGGGGGACGATCCGCGCCGAGGGGATCAGCTGGCTGAACCCCTTCACCAGCCGCCGGCACATCTCGCTGCGGATCCGCAACCACGAGACCGAGACCGCCAAGGTCAACGACGCGGACGGCAACCCGATCGAGATCGCCGCCGTGGTGGTCTGGCAGGTCGAGGACTCCGCGATGGCGGTGTTCGAGGTGGACGACTACGTCGACTTCGTCGCCATCCAGACCGAGACGGCCGTCCGGCACATCGCCACCAGCTACCCGTACGACGCCCACCACGAGGGGCAGTTGTCGCTGCGCGACGGCGCGGACGAGATCGCCCGAAAGCTGTCCGCCGAGATCGCCGCCCGGGTCGCCTCGGCCGGTGTGCGGGTCGTCGAGTCCCGGATCACCCGGCTCGCCTACGCGCCCGAGGTCGCCCAGGTGATGCTCCAGCGGCAGCAGGCCGGGGCCGTGGTGGCCGCCCGGCGGCTGATCGTCGAGGGCGCCGTCGGTATGGTCGAGGAGGCCTTGGACCGGCTCGCCGAGCGGGACGTGGTGGAGTTGGACGAGGAGCGCAAGGCCGCCATGGTGAGCAACCTCCTGGTGGTGCTCTGCGGCGACCGGGGCACCCAGCCCGTCGTGAACACGGGCTCCCTCTACCAGTAAGGGCGCGGCGTTGGCGACGGAACGGAAGAAGCTCCTGTTGCGACTGGATCCTTCGGTTCACGACGCACTGGCGAGGTGGGCCGCGGACGAACTGCGCAGCACCAACGCCCAGATCGAGTTCGTGCTCCGCCGCGCCCTCGGCGAGGCCGGCCGGATGCCCAGCGGCGCGGCCCGGCTTCCCCGGCGCGGCCGACCGCCCAAGGAGAGCCCGGAGGACGGCGGTCCCGCCGAGGACTGACCGCAGCGGCCGGGCGCTCCGCAGATCGTCCCTGATCCTTCGGAGACCGAGATGGACCTTCCCGTCAATCTGCCCGAGAAGCTCTACCTGCTCGCCTACGACCCCGAGCGCGGGCGGCTCACCCGCACGACCGACCTGGACCTGGCCCTGCGGGCGGCGGCGCTCACCGAGCTCCTCCGCCGCGGACTGATCCGTGACGACGGCCGGCACCCGGCCGCCGTCGACGGCCCGACCGGCGGGCTCGACCCGCTCTCCGCCGCGCTGCTGGAGCAGATCCGCCAGGGGCGGCGGCGTACCTGGTGGAGCTGGATCGGGCGCCGGGGGCGGTCGGCGCGGGTGGTCCGCGACGGGCTCGCGGCCGCCGGGCGGATCCGGGTCGAGGAGCACCGGATGCTCGGGATCTTCCCGGTCGCCCGGGTCACCCTGACGGAGCCCCGGGTGCGCAAGGCGCTGGCGGCGAGCGTCACCTCGGCGCTGAGCGGCCCGTTCAGCCGGGTCGACCCGGCGGACGCGGCGCTGGTCGCCCTGGTCGACGCGGCCCGGCTGAGTACGGCCCTGACCTGGCGCCACCGGCGCGAGTTCCGGGCCCGGATCGACAAGCTGGCCCCGGCGGCCGGCCCGGTCCCGCGCGCCCTGCGCCGGGCCGTCAACGCGAAGCACGCGGACGCCGGGACGGGCTGACCCGCCCCGGACGCGGCCCGCCGGCCCGGACGCCGAACGAACGGG
>NZ_JBHZCN010000195.1:0-8087 GCF_042755465.1 Kitasatospora sp. NPDC059160
GGCAGGGGTCCTGGTCATGCGGGTGGGGGGGGGGGGGGGGGGGGTGGCGGTGGGGGGGGTGGTGCTGGCGGCGTCGGCGTGGGGGGCTCCCCCCTCCGGGGGCGGCCCGGACGGCGCCGCCCGGGCCGGCCGGGCGCCGCGCGCGGACGCGGGCGGCGGGGCCGCGCCGGATCCGCAGGGCCGTCCGCCGGCGCTGGTCTACCGGGGCCCGGCGGCCTGCGAGGGCTGCCCGGAGGCGGCGCACGACCTGCTGGAGCACGACGGCTTCGCGGTGCGCTACATCGGGCCCGAGGAGGAGGTCCGCTTCGGCCCGGACGCGCTGTCCGGCGCGGCGCTGTACGTGCAGCCGGGCGGTACCAACGGGCAGGAGGTGTCCACCGCCTGGCGCCTGCTGCAGCAGGACCCGGGCTTCTCCCCCGAGCTGGTGCGCGCCTACGTGCGCGGCGGCGGGCACTACCTGGGGCTGTGCATGGGCGGCTACCTGGCCGGCCACGACCCCGGCTACGGCCTCCTGCCGGGCGACTCCGGGCAGTACATCAGCTCCGGGGGCGCCACCGTCACCGACGAGCAGGACCACCTGGTCGACGTCTCCTGGCGCGGGCGGCCGCAGCGGATGTACTTCCAGGACGGCCCGTACTTCGACCTGGAGGGCCCGGGCGCCCAGGTGCTGGCCCGCTACACCAACGACCGGGCCGCGGCCGCCGTCGCCCCGTACGGCTCGGGCCGGGTGGCGGTCAGCGGCCCGCACCCGGAGGCCCCGGCCGAGTGGTACCGCGACTACGGCCTCTCCGACGAGTCGCCGGCCGGCCTGGCCCTGGGCGGGGACCTGGTGCACACCCTGCTGGGCACGGCGCCGAAGTCCTGACGCCCCGGGCCCGGCCTGACCCTGACCCACCCCTGAGTCAACGGGCTGCACTCCACGGTGCACCGCCTGGCCTTCGGCCCCGAACAGGACCACTACCGCTCCATCGGCGGCTACCACTGCTGGTTCGCCGTCCACGACTCGACGCTCGCCCGCGAACTGGACAGCTGGTTCGTCAACTTGACCCGAGCTTGAAGGGACCGGGCCTGTGGGTAGGGCGCGGCTGGCTGTCGCCTGGCCTCCCACGTCTGAGCCACCTGGGTTGCGGTGGCTGGGACGCGTGACTCACGCCCCGCGGTCCACACGGTCTCGCCTTTGCGGGCGATGTTGTGGGACGCGTTTGTATCCGCGTGCAGGACGGTCCCGCAGGACCGGCAGGCGAACGTTGCCTGGTCGACGCGGTTCTTCCGGTCGATGTGGTGGCACTGGGAGCATTCCTGGCTGGTGTACGCCGGATCGACGTACACCAGCGGCACCCCGGCCCGCTTCGCCTTGTACGCGATATACCGGCCGAGCTGGTGGAAGCCCCACGAGTGCAACTGGGTCCGCTGGTCCTTGCGGAGCCGTACCCGACTGCGGATGCCCGTCAGATCTTCCAGGGCGATACCGAAGCCGGTGCGTTCAGCGGCAGTAACAATGGTCTTGGAGACGATGTGATTGACGTTGGCGGTGTGCCGGGCTTCCTTCCGCGACCGCTTCTTGAGGAGGCGCTTGGCGGACTTTGTACCCTTGGCCTGCAACTTGCGCCGCAGGTCGAGCTGGCGCTTACGGTGCCGGTTCAGGCCGCGTCCGGCGGCCCGGTAGCCGGTGCTGATGGTGGCGATGTCGGCGATGCCGAGGTCCACTCCGATGAAGGCGGCCGGGCTCTGGTTGAGCGGCTTCTCCGGTACCTCACAGGTGGCGATCAGGTAGAACTCGCCGTCGCGCTCGATGAGATCGGACTCGCCCCTGCGGTGCTCGCGGAGCATCGTGAGCGCGTCGGGCGAGCACGCGAATCGCACACCCTTGAGCCGTCCGGCCATTGTCCAGATGCTGACGGTCCGATGGTCCAGCTGCCAGCTCAAACACCTGTCGTCATACGGCTGTGCGGCCTCGGCCCGGAACGTGATCGGCTTCGACTCCGCCTTGACCCGTCGTTCGGAGCCCGGCCTGCCGAGGTTCCCGGCGCGGATGTTGGCCTTCAACGTGGTGTAGGCGTCACGGGTCTTCTTGATGACGTGCTGGGCGGCCTGCGCCCCCAGCCCTATCGCCTTCAATCCGGCGTAGGTGTGCTTGCGGAGCTCGTACTCACGCGGGACCCCGCGCTCGAACGCAACCGCCGACACCCAGCACGCGGCCTCGTTGACCGCGCGCAGGGTCGAACGCAGCGCGGTGGCCTGGTCAGCCTCCGGCACCAGCTTCACCCGCACCACGATCTTCATGCCCGAGAACATAACCTGACCCACTGACAACAGGCGCCCCCGACAGCGCCCTGATGATCCGCCTGCGCGCCGCCTCGATGCGCTGGATGGGCCGCTGGCCGCTGCGCGCCGTCCTGGCCGCCCAGTTCGCCAAGGCCGGCGACATCGCCCTGCCCGACTACCCGCTGCCCGCCCGTGCCGCCTGAGGTGCGCCCCTGGGGGCTTGCACCTCACGCGGCGTCAGAAGGGATGCTCGTGCCATGCCCTCCTCCGAACAGACCTGGAAGGTCGGCCCGCTCGCCGAGGCGAGCGGACTGACCGTACGCACCCTCCACCACTGGGACCAGCTCGGCCTGCTCTGCCCCTCCCGGCGCACCGCCTCCGGCCACCGCGCCTACACCGAGCAGGACGTCGTGCGGCTCTACCAGATCCTCGCCCTGCGCCGCCTGGGCCTGGGCCTGGAGACCATCGCCACCTGCCTGGACGCCGGCGTGGACGTGCGGCGCCTGGTGCGCGAGCACCTGGCCGCCACCGAGGCCTCCCTGGCGGCGCTGCGGGAGCTGCGCGAGCGCCTGGGCCACCTGGACGGCGAGCTCGCCGCCGCACGCGAGCCCGGCACCGAGGACCTGCTGCGCCTGGTGCGGGCCGCCGGCGCCACCCGGCCCGCCGCCGACGAGGCCCTGCGCCGCCACCTCGACGAGGACCAGCTGCACGCCCTCGCCGACCACGCGGCCGCCCTCGGCCCGGCCGCCCACTACCTGCTGGAGGTCGAGTGGCCCCAGCTCTACCGCCGCGCCGAGGCCCTGCGCGCCGCCGGCACCGACCCGGCCGACCCCCGGGTGCGCCGCATCGCCGCCCGCCTCGACGAGCTCTCCCGGCTGTTCAGCGGCGGCGACACCACGCTGTCCGCCGCCGTGCGCACCGCCTGGCGCGAGGACCCGGCCGCCCTGTCCGGCGACCCCGCCGCCCCCGCCGACGCCTGGGCCGACCTGCGCACCTTCCTCGACCGGGCCCGGGAGGCGTCATGATGCCCCGCCGGGTGCGGCTGCGCGTCGCCCTGCTGAGCACCCTGCCCGTCCTGGCGGTGACCGTCCTGGCGCTGTTCCCGCTGGCCCTGGCCGGCCTGCTGCCCTGGTCGGTGCCGCCGGCCGTGCTGCTGGCCCAGGGCGTCCAGGCCTGGCTGGTCCTGCACCGCCTGGGCCGCCCGGCCGACGGGTCCTGAGCGCTACCTGGCGCGCGGCTGGTTGAAGCGCAGCATGTTGCCCGCCGGGTCGCGGAAGGCGCAGTCGCGCACGCCGTAGGGCTGGTCCATCGGCTCCTGGAGGACCTCGGCGCCGGCGGCGCGGATGCGCTCGAAGGTGGCGTCGCAGTCGTCGGTGCGGAAGATGACGCCGCGCAGCAGCCCCTTGGCGAGGAGTTCGGCGGCGGCCCGGCGGTCGTCCTCGGAGGCGTGCGGGTCGGCCAGCGGGGGTTCCAGGACGATCTCCACCCCGGGCTGCTCGGGCGAGCCGACGGTGACCCAGCGCATGCCCTCGAAGCCGACGTCGTTGCGCACCTCGAAGCCGAGGACGTCGCGGTAGAAGGCGAGCGCCTTGTCGTGGTCGTCGACGGCGATGAAGCACTGCGCGAGTTCGATGCTCATGCACGTCAACTTACGGGAGAGGGGCCGCTCTTCGCCTCAGGTGCGGCGCGCGGGGCGGGTGCGGATCTTGGCGATGCAGGCGGGGATGGGCTCGCCGTCGGCGTGGTCGCGGGAGCGGTAGGCGCTGGGGCTCTCGCCGACCAGTTCGGTGAAGCGGCTGCTGAAGGAGCCGAGCGAGGTGCAGCCCACCGCCATGCACACCTCGGTGACGCTGAGGTCGCCGCGCCGCAGCAGCGCCTTGGCCCGTTCGATCCGGCGGGTCATGAGGTAGCTGTACGGGGTCTCGCCGTAGGCGGTGCGGAAGCTGCGCGAGAAGTGGCCGGGCGACATCAGCGCGGTGCGGGCCAGGGCGGGCACGTCCAGCGGCTGGTCGTACTCGCGGTCCATCCGGTCGCGGGCCCGGCGCAGCCGGACGAGGTCTTCGAGGGGTACGCGGGTGGGCACGGCAGCCACCGTACCGGGCCGCTCGGACACCCTGCCCCGCCCGGCGCGCGCCCGGTAACCGGGCGGTGGCGCCGGGCGGGCCGGCCGCCACCGCGGCGAGGTGCGTGCCCCGACGCCGCGGACCAGGCGGGGATCCGGGAGACAGGCGTCAGGCGGTGCGCGGGCCGCGGGCGAGCAGCGGGGCACCGCCGTCGTGCGGCAGGACGACGAGGTAGCGCCAGGAGCCGTCCTCGGCCACGGCCAGCGAGAGGGTCTGCGCCTCGAAGGCCGCGGCGGCGGGGGCGGCGCCCTCGGTCAGTTCGTCGAGGCGGGCGTGCGACGCCAGGAAGTCCGCGGGGCCGTTGAACCACTTGGGGACGGGCGCGCCGCGGCGCAGCGCGGCCAGCAGGTCCGCGCGCAGCGGCCCCTCGGCGGCGTCCAGGACGCGTTCGTGCAGGCGTTCCTGGACGCCGGGGCGGGTCGGGGCGGCGGCGGCGAGGTGCCGGCAGCGCGGGCAGAACCGGGCGCCGACGCGCACGCCGAACGGGTGGCGGTAGCGGACGATGGTGCGTGGCTGTTCCTGGCACAGTGTCCGGTCGTCGCCGACCGCGGCGTGCTCCGGTTCGTCCGGTTCGCCCTCGACGGTGCAGGCCCCGAAGGTGGCGGGTTGCCGGGCGGTGGCGAAGGACCGGCCGGTGGGCGTGTCGGTGTTCATGCGCGCGACCCTGCCACGGCGGCGGGGGCGCGGGCATCCGCTTTTCCGTGGCACCCGGCCCCCGGCTGCGGGTCCCGGCGGCGGCGATCTAGGGTGGCCGCATGATCTCCTCTCCGATATCCGGCCCGATATCCGACCCCGCCGAGGCGCTGCGGGTGCTGCTGGAGGGCAATGCCCGTTTCGTCGGCGGCAGCCCCGAACACCCCAACCAGGACGCCGGGCGGCGGGCCGCGCTGGGGGCGGCGCAGAAGCCGTTCGCGGTGCTGTTCGGCTGTTCCGACTCCCGGCTGGCCGCCGAGATCATCTTCGACCGGGGCCTGGGTGACCTGTTCGTGGTGCGCACCGCCGGTCACGTGACCGGCGCGGAGGCGCTGGGCAGCATCGAGTACGGGGCGGCGGTACTGGACTGCCCGCTGGTGGTGGTGCTCGGGCACGACTCGTGCGGCGCGGTGGCGGCGGCGCTGGACTCCCTGGAGCAGGGCAGGCTGCCCGGCGGCTTCGTGCGGGACGTGGTGGAGCGGGTGACGCCGAGCGTGCTGTCGGCGAAGGCGGCGGGCATCGAGGACCCGGACGCGATCGTGGACGAGCACATCCGCCAGACGGTGGACCTGCTGCTGGAGCGCTCGCAGCTGCTGGCCGCCCGGGTCGCCGAGGGGCGGGCCGCGGTGGTGGGCCTGTCGTACCGGCTGACCGACGGCCAGGCCCGTACGGTCGCCGTCCGCGGCCTGGGCTGACCCCCCGGCGCCGCGTGCTGCGGGTGCGGGAACGCGGTGTCCGATCCCCGCCAGCGCCGGGGCGCGGGCGGGGGCAGAGTCGGTGTCCGGTCGCGGACCGTCCGGTCCGGGCCACCGACTCATCCGATGCGAGGACGGCTCTTCCCGTGCACAAGGTCACCGATCTCAAGGTTCTCTACTTCGGCACCCCGGTGGTGCTGATCGGCTCGCGCAACGAGGACGGCAGCGCCAACCTGGCGCCGATGTCCTCGGCCTGGTGGCTGGGGCAGACGTGCGTGCTGGGGCTGGGCAACAGCTCCCAGACGTCGGTCAACCTGCGGCGCGAGGGCGAGTGCGTGCTCAACCTGCCCTCGGCCGGGCAGGTCGACGCCGTGGACGCGCTCGCGCTGCTGACCGCCAACCCGCGGATCACCGAGCACCGGCTCGCGCAGGGCTACCGGCACGAGCGGGGGAAGTTCGCCGCCGCGGGGCTGACCGAGCTGCCCGGTGAGCTGGTGGCGGCGCCGCGGGCGGCCGAGTGCCCGGTGCAGCTGGAGTGCCGGCTGGAGGAGGCCCGGCCGCTGGCGGGCAACCCGGGGTGCACCGCCTTCGAGGTCTCGGTGGTGCGCGCGCACGTGGAGGAGCGGCTGATCGTGCCGGGCACCGACCACTACGTGGACCCGGTCGGCTGGGACCCGCTGATCATGAAGTTCTGCGAGTTCTTCGGCGAGGGGCGGCGGCTGACGCCCTCGCGGCTGGCGGAGGGCTGGCAGATGCCGGGGAGGATGCCGGCCGCGGTGTGAGGCGGCCGGGCCGCACCCCGGGCCGCGTCCCGGGCCGCACTCCGGGCCCCGGCTCAGGCGACGGTCGCCCCGCAGGAGTCGCACACCCGGGTCGCGGGCAGTTCCAGGAAGCAGTTGGGGCAGATCGCCGGCGGGCGCGGGGTGGTCGCGGTGGCCGCGGCGGCCGCGGGGGCGGCGGCGCTCTTGCGGCGGGTCACCGTGGTCTTCAGGCGCGGGGCCAGGGCGGGGATGCCGCCGTCGGCGGGCAGGTCGGCGCCGAAGTGCCGGTAGCAGGCGAGCCGGGCGGCGGCGGCGTGCTGCTCGCGGTCCATCTCGTCCAGGACGGGCGGCTGCCCGGCGACCTCCAGCACGTCCTGGTAGCCGGCCCCGACCATGCCGTCGGTGGCGTTCACGACCAGGGCGGTCAGCGGCGGGTCGCCGCGCCGGTGGGCCTCGCGCACCACCAGGGCCAGCACCTTGCCGATCCAGTGCCGCTGGTTGACGCTGGTGCGCACCCCGGAGGCCTGCTGGACGGCCTCGGCCAGCTCGGCGTAGGTGATCACCGCGTGGTAGCGGTGGGCCACGTCCACCAGGGCCGGGTAGGCCGCCCTGGTCCACACGATGTGCGCCTGGCTGACGGCGACGGCCGTGCCGTCCGCCTCCCGCCAGTAGCCGCGCTGCTGCTGCGTCATCCCGTCCGCCCCTCGTCCCGTCGCGCCTGTCGGCCCCCGCCGGGAGCGAGGCTACCCCGCGGCGGTGTCCGGTTTCCTGTCGGGGGCGCGGCCGGGGGGCTTGACTTCAAGTGCTGTTGAAGTCGTCGAATGGGTGCCGACCGCAGCCGTACGGGCTTTCCGCGGTCGATGCCCCGCCCGTACGGGAACGGACCGGGGCCGGGGCCGCCTCCCTTCGATCGTGCCGTTGGCGGCCCCGGCCCTCGTCGCCGTTGCCTCACCGGTGCCTCACCGCCGCGCGGCGAGGCCGTCCAGGGTGAGGTCGAGCAGGCGCTCGGCCTGCTCGCGGTGCCCGGCGCCCGCCGAGGTGAGGGCGATGCCCTCCAGGGCGGCGGCGAGGTCGGTGGGCCGGATGTCGGTGCGGATCGCGCCGGCGGCCGCGCAGGCGTCCATGAGCGCGGTGACGGCGGCCCGGATCATCTCCCGGCTGCCGCCGTAGGGGTTGGCCCCGGTGGCGGCGATGGCGCGCAGGGCGTCGATCATGCCGTACTTGGCGGTGGCGTAGTCCAGGAACAGGCGGGTCCAGGCGCGCAGCGCATGCTCGGGCGGCCGCTCGGCGAGCAGGGCGGGGGCGGCCTCGCACAGCTGGGCCACCTCGTTGCGGTAGACCGCCTCGATCAGGTCCTCCCGGGTGGGGAAGTTGCGGTAGAGGGTGGCGCTGCCCACGCCCGCCTCCTTGGCGATGCGCTCCAGGTGCGCGTCCGGCCCCTGCTCCCCGAACACGCGCGCGGCGGTGGTGAGGATCTTCTCCCGGTTGCGCCGCGCGTCGGCCCGCAGCGGCCGGGGGGCTGCGTCGGTCATCGGTGGTCGCCGTTCCCT
>NZ_JBHZCN010000196.1:0-7637 GCF_042755465.1 Kitasatospora sp. NPDC059160
CGGGCCGGGGCCCGCCCCCCGGGTGCGCGGCGCGGTCCCCCGGCCGTTCCGGCCCGTAGCCGGTCGGGTCCCCGTCGGTCGGGCCCCGTAGATGTCAGTCGGTGCCGGACTCGATCGCCGCGTGGTCCAGCGCGGTGGACTCCGCCTCGTCGCCGGTGCCCGCCGCGATCGGCGCCGCGCCGCCCGGGGTGAGCTCGCCGATCAGGCCGGTCCACGGCGCCAGCTGGCCGTGGCCCGCGTACTGCTCCAGCTTGCTGCGGGAGTCGGCGATGTCCAGGTTGCGCATGGTCAGCTGGCCGATCCGGTCGTCCGGGACGAAGGCGGCGTCGACGCTGCGCTCCATCGACAGCTTCTCCGGGTGGTAGCTGAAGTTCGGGCCCTGGGTGTCGATCACCGAGTAGTCCTGGCCGCGCCGCAGCCGCAGCGTGACGCTGCCGGTGACGGCCTGGCCGACCCACTTCTGCAGGCTGTCGCGCAGCATCAGCGCCTGCGGGTCGAACCAGCGGCCCTCGTACATCAGGCGGCCGAGGCGCCGGCCCTGGGTGTGGTAGGTGGCGAGGGTGTCCTCGTTGTGGATCGCGTTCAGCAGCCGCTCGTAGGCGATGTGCAGCAGTGCCATGCCCGGGGCCTCGTAGATGCCGCGGCTCTTGGCCTCGATGATCCGGTTCTCGATCTGGTCCGACATGCCCAGACCGTGCCGTCCGCCGATCCGGTTGGCCTCGTGCACCAGGTCGACGGCGGAGCCGAACTCACGGCCGTTGATCCGGACCGGCCGGCCGAACTCGAAGTCGACCGTGACGTCCTCGGTCTCGATCTCGACGGCCGGGTCCCAGAAGGCGACGCCCATGATCGGGGCGACGATCTCCAGCGAGGCGTCCAGGAACTCCAGCCGCTTGGCCTCGTGGGTGGCGCCCCAGATGTTGGCGTCCGTGGAGTAGGCCTTCTCGGCGGAGTCCCGGTACGGCAGGTCGCGCTCGGCGAGCCACTCGGACATCTCCTTGCGGCCGCCGAGCTGGGTGACGAAGTCCTGGTCCAGCCACGGCTTGTAGATCCGCAGGTTGGGGTTGGCGAGCAGGCCGTAGCGGTAGAACCGCTCGATGTCGTTGCCCTTGTAGGTCGAACCGTCGCCCCAGATCGAGACGTCGTCCTCCTGCATGGCCCGGACCAGCAGGGTGCCGGTCACGGCGCGGCCGAGCGGGGTGGTGTTGAAGTAGGTCTGCCCGGCGGAGCGGATGTGGAAGGCGCCGCAGGCCAGGGCGGCCAGGCCCTCCTCGACCAGCGGGGCCCGGCAGTCGATCAGGCGGGCCTGCTCGGCGCCGTAGGCACGGCCACGGGCCGGGACGTCGGCGAGGTTCGGCTCGTCGTACTGGCCGATGTCGGCCGTGTAGGCGTAGGGGACGGCACCGTGCTCGCGCATCCACGCGACCGCGACGGAGGTGTCCAACCCACCCGAGAATGCGATGCCGATCCGTTCACCGACCGGCAGCTTGCTCAAGACCTTCGACATGCATGCACCCTTGACCCACCCGCGGTGCGGGCTCCTGATTTAGCGACGTGTGAGGGGATTCGGCCTGATTGATCCGATGCCCGCACTCTGGCATAGATTTGCAGAGTACCGCAAGAGCATACGGCCGCGTCGGCCGGGGTGGCAGCTCCGGCGGGCCGCTCCCGGGGGTCGGGGCCGACCTCAACTCCGTTGGCCAGAGGGGTGTTTGCGGGATCCGGCCCCCCCGCGCGGCGGCGGGGGAGAGGGCGGGGAAGGCGCAGGGCCGGACTCCCGGGGGAGTCCGGCCCTGCGCTGGTCCGGGGAGGAGGGGGTCAGGGCTTGCGGCCCACGCCCGCGTACATCCAGCGGGTGGAGCCCGCGGTCGGTCCGTCCGGGCGCCAGAGCGGGACGAAGTCCACACCCGGTTCCAGCGGCTCCCAGCCGGTGAGGAAGCCCTCCACCTCGGCCCGGCCCCGGAGCCGGATGCGCGAATCGGTGTCGTCCCAGGTCTTCACGACCTCGGCGGCGCGCTGCGGGTTGCCCTCGGCGGTGCTGTGCGAGAGCAGCAGGAAGCTCCCCGGGGCGAGGCGGTCGTGGACGGCCTTGACGGCCGCGGCGGCCTGGTCGTCGTCGATGAAGTGCAGGACGGCCATCAGCAGAACGGCGACCGGACGGGAGAGGTCGATCAGCTCGCGCAGCTCGGGCCGGTCGAGCAGCTCGTCGAGGTCGCGCAGATCGCCGGTGAGCACGGTGGTGGAGTGGTTGCTGGCGAGCAGCGCCCGGCCGTGGGCGAGCACGATCGGGTCGTTGTCGATGTAGACCACCCGGGACTCCGGGGCCAGCTCCTGCGCGACCTCGTGCACATTGCCCTGGGCGGGCAGGCCGGAGCCGATGTCGATGAACTGGCGGACCCCGGCCTCGACGCAGAGCCGGACGGCGCGGCGCAGGAAGGCGCGGTTCTCCCGGGCGGCCTGCGGGATGTCGGGCGCGGCGGCTATCGCGTGCTCGGCGGCGGCCCGGTCCGGCGGGAAGTTGTCCTTGCCGCCCAGCCAGTAGTCGTAGATCCGGGCCGGGTGGGGCCGGTGGGTCTGGAGCATCACCGGGTCCACGAAGTCCGCCGGATGCCCGAAGCCCGCCGGATCCGCGGAGTCGGCCGGATCCGCGAAGCCCGCCGGGTCGGTCACGTCCGCAGGGTTCGTGGCGTTGTCGAACTCGGGCATCGGGTCCCCTCCGTTTGGCCTGATCAACGGTCACCAGAAGCTGGTAGCCAGCCGGTTGATCGGTTCTGCATCGTACCCGGCCCACTGGGAAGGACGATCACTGGCCCTGGCGCGGTTCACCGAGGTTCACTGCACTGCGGTTCACTGCGGTTCACTGCGGTTCACCGCGGGGCCCGCCGCCGGGGGCCGGGCTCCGGGAGGAGGCACGGTTGCGCAGCCAGGCGGTGCGGGCGGCGACGACGCCGAGGGTGAGGGCCACCAGGTGGCCGGCGTCGGCCAGCTGCTGGTCCGCCGCCCAGGCGCCGGCCAGTACCAGGGCGAGGAGCGGCAGCCCGTACCGGCGCAGCGCGCGCGGGCCCAGGGCGAGCAGGCAGCCGATGGTGGCGACCAGCCCGTAGCTGATCCCGACGTCCCGCGCGCGGGAGAGCGCCCCCGGGATCCGGGCGGTCAGCATCACCCACATGGCACCCTCGGTGAGCAGGGTGGCGCCCAGGTGCCCGAAGACGAACACCGCGCCCGCGCGGGCCGGGCCCCAGCGCCACTCGGCCAGGCCCAGGGCGATCGCGACGGCGGCGATGCCGGCCCAGGCCGGGACGCCGTCGACCACCAGGCCGCTGGTGAACATCGTCCACCACTTGCCCACTTCCATGTGGTGGACGTTGCTGCTGTTGTGCCGGACGAACCGGGCCCGGCCGGCGTGGCCCTGGGTGGCGAGCCAGGTGGCGGTGATCGTCAGCAGGACGACGTAGACGGAGGTGAGACGCAGCCGGAGCGCGGCGGTGTGGGCGCTCGCCGCGAGCGCGGCCCGGCCGCCGGTGGCCCTCCGGCCGGCCGCCGTTCCGTCGCCGGCCGCCGTTCCGTCGCCGGCCGCCGTTCCGTCGGCGGCCGTTCTGGAATCAGGCGTCCGGGAGGTGGCGGTGTCGGTCGGCTGCGTCGTTCCGAGGCGGTCCCTCATCGTGCCTGGCGCCCTTTGCGTGCGGTGTCCGGTCTCCGGTGCCCGGCGGCCCGTGGGCGGCCGGAGAGCCAGCCTACGGCAGTCGGCCGCGCCCGCCCGTCGACGGTTTCGCGGGCGGGAGGCCGGGTACGGACGCCGCCGGGCGGGTCACCCGAACGGGCCGTCGCGGCGGCGGGCGGGGGCCCGGGCGGGCCAGGGTGAGGTGGGGGCCGTCGAGGAGGAGCGGACCGTCGAGGAGGCGCCGATGACCGGCAGCACCACCGGCGTGCCGCAGGCGCACCCGGGGCCCTGGTGGGCGCGCGCGGCCCGGGCGGCGTGGCGCTACGTCCGGCGCGCCCCCGGCACCTACGTCTGGCTGGCGATCCTGCTGGTCACCACCCAGGTGATCCGGCACGTCGACCCGGTGACCGCCGACCGGATCCTGCAGCGGCGTTCGACCAACCTGCACCACCTCCAGGTCTCACCCGTTCGGGTGCTGCTGACCAGCGCGCTGTGGATCGCGGGCGGCGGCTGGCTGAGCTACTTCGCGCTGTACAACCTCTTCCACGTGCCCGCCGAGCGCTGGCTGGGCACGCTGCGCTGGCTGTCGGTGGCGGTGCTGGCACACGTCGGGGCGACCTACCTCAGCGAGGGGGTGCTCGGCTGGGCGATCCACCGCGGCCTGGCGGCGCCGAAGGCCGTCTACACGCTCGACTACGGCGTGAGCTACGCGCTCGCCGGGGTGGTCGGGGTGCTCAGCTACCTGATCGTGCGGCCCTGGCGGTACCTCTACGTGGGGGGAGTGCTCGCCGTGTACGTCTACGGCGTTCACCAGAGCCGGGACTACACCAGCATCGGCCACCTCAGCGCGGCACTGATCGGGCTCGCCTGCTACCCGATCACCCGGGACCGGCCGGGAGCCTTCGACCCGGCCGCCGTGGTGCGGGAGTCGTGGCGGCGGGTGCGTAAGTGGCGGGTGCGCGGGCGGCGGCAGCCCGGTCGGTGAGCGGGGCCGTCGGACGTCAGGCGTTCGGGCACCCGGGCATTCGGTGAATGCCAACTGTTCGAAACGGTAAGGGTCTTAACCTCCTTTTACCGTTCGGGCCTTCCCCTGGCCGGGCACACCGGACAGGCTTACCCCCTGTTTCGCCGGGGCCGCGCAACCGCGCGGCCGGCCACAGGGGAGGACCGCACTCGTGCCCATCAGGCAACGTCGTCGGCTGCTGCTCAGCGCCGTCACGCTCACCGCCCTCGGACTGACCACCAGTCAGGCGCTCGCCGCGCCGTCGCCGTCCGCATCGCAACCCTGGCAGGTGCAGCACCAGGCAGACGTCGGGAAGCAGCACGCGAAGAAGGTCCGGGGTGCCGGGACCTCCTCGCTCGCCCCCCGTTCGACCACCGCTCCCGAGGCCGACTCGCCCGGGGACGGCGGCGACGAGACGGAGAACTCCGCCGAGGGCGTCGCCCAGTACACCGAGGCGCGCACCGCGCCGGGTGTCGTGGCGCCGGGCGCCTACGGTGCGGCCTGGGCGCAGTTGCAGTCCATGCCGCACACGGGCGGCACCTGGGACCACGTCACCGACAAGCCGTACAACTCCGACGACCCGCGCTACCGGGACGTCAACTCCAACTCCAGCGGCGGCGCCGGACTGGTGACCGGCCGGATCACCGGCATCGCCGCCGACACCGACGGCTACGTGTACGCGGGCGGCGCCAACGGCGGGGTGTTCCGCTCCCGTACCGGCGGCGGCCGGTGGGAGCCGATCGCCGACAAGCTGCCCACGCTCTCCACCGGCACCCTGAACCTCGACGGCGGCGGGCGGCTCTGGTACGCCACCGGCGAGTCCAACACCGGGGCCACCTCGTACGTCGGCACCGGCGTGTACGTGCTGTCCGACCCGCAGCACGGCAAGTTCCAGCCCGGAAACCGGGTGGGCGGGCCGGAGCTGGAGTCGACCATCATCCACGCGCTGCGCTTCGGCGGCGGCAAGGTGTGGGCGGCGACCAGCCGCGGTGTGTGGAGCCACTCGACCTCCGACCTGTCGGGGCCGTGGAAGCTGGAGTTCGCGCCCAACCCGGACTACCTGCCGGGCGGTTCGATGGCCAAGGACCCGAGCGCGCCGTACAAGAACATCGCCAACGACATCGCGATCGACCCCAAGGACCCGTCCAAGGTGGTCCTGGCGGTCGGCTGGCGCGGCGGCGACACCTACAACGGCTTCTACAGCAAGGCAGCGGACGGGAGTTGGCAGCGCGTCGGCGCGCTGGGCGACCTGCCGTCGGACGCCGCGAACGTCGGCAACGTGACCTTCGCCCGCTCGGCGGACGGCTCGCGCTACTACGCGATCGACCAGTCGCCCGATGTCGCCGCACACAACCCGGACACCGGACTCAAGGGCATCTACGTCTCCAAGTCCGGCTCGCCGTACGGCCCGTGGACGCTGATCGCGGACAAGGACAAGCTCAAGGCGTCCGGCTCGGCGCTCCAGGACCCGGGCTACCAGCCCGGCATCCAGGCCTGGTACAACCAGTCGCTCCAGGTCGACCCGGCCAACCCGGACCACGTCTACGCGGGCCTGGAGGAGGTCTTCGAGACCACCGACGGCGGCAACGCGTGGGCGACGGTCGGGCCGTACTGGAACAACGGCTTCCCGTGCTGGAGCATCGACCCGAGCAAGCAGACCGGTGACTGCTCGCCGACCACCCACTCCGACCAGCACGCCGTCGCCTTCGGCAGCTACCAGGGCAAGGTGAACGTCTACGTCGGCAACGACGGCGGCATCTACCGGCGCCCGGGCAAGGGGCAGTTGGACGCCTGGGGCCACGGCAAGGACTGGACACCGCTCAACGACGGCACCATGGACACCCTCCAGTACTACTCGGTCGGCGTCGGCAAGGACCCGGCGGACCGGTCCGGCAAGGGCGTCATCGTCAGCGGCGGGCTCCAGGACAACGGCGAGTCCATCCTGCGGGCGCACGACAAGGTGATGGGCTCCAACTTCGGCGGGGACGGCGGCGACACCCTGGTCGACCCGGCCAACGGCTGCGACATCGCCCAGGAGTACGTCTACCTGGACATGTGGGTCACCCAGAACTGCGCGGTGAACGACGGCAGTTGGACGAAGGATCCGAGCAAGGCCACCTCCTACGAGGTCGCCCCGCCGGACAAGGACACCAACGCCGCCCGGTTCATCGCGCCGATGACCGCCGACCCCGCGGACGCCGACACCTGGATCGCCGGCGGCCAGCACGTCTGGGTGCAGCACAAGGGCTACGCGATCCGCAGCGGCAGCGAGTGGACCTCCGCCTACGACCTGGGCGCCGGTCACGTGGCCACCGCCGTCGCCACCGTCAACGGCACCGTGTACGCGGGCTGGTGCGGCCCGTGCAACAACCAGGGGTTCAGCCGCGGCATCGCGGTGGGCAACATCGACGGCACCGGCTGGCACCAGCTGAACCTGCCCGTCGACGGGACGATCCCGAACCGGTACATCTCCTCCTTCGCGGTGGACGAGAAGGACGCCCGGCACGTCCTCGTGGCCGTCAACGGCTTCTCGCGCACCTGGACGGAGGGCCCCGGCGCGGGCACCGGCCACCTCTTCGAGACCCGGGACGGCGGCGCCACCTGGACCAACGTCTCGGCCAACCTGCCCGACGTCCCGGCGACTTCGGTGAAGCTCCTGCCCGACGGCGGCCTCGCCCTGGGCACCGACCTCGCCGCGTTCTACCGGGCCCCGGGCGAGAGCCGGTTCTCGGTGCTCGGCCGCAACCTGCCGACCACGGCGGTGCAGCAGCTCAAGCAGGGCCCCGACGGCCGGCTCTACGTGGCGACCTTCGGGCGCGGCATCTGGTCGATCAACCCGCGCGAGCTCGGCCGGGACGGCGACGGCCAGGACGGCAACAGCCAGGGCGGGGACGGCCAGGGCGGCAACAGCCAGGGCTGACGGTCCCGTTCGTGCGCCGGTGCCCGGCCCGCTCCTGACGCTGTCTCTTATAC
>NZ_JBHZCN010000197.1:0-7407 GCF_042755465.1 Kitasatospora sp. NPDC059160
GCCCCCCCCGGCCCCCCCCCCCCCCGGGGCCGCGGCGCCGCAGCCCCCCGAGGGGCTGCGGCGACGGGCGGCACGGGCGGTTCCCCTCCGTCACATAGGATGTCCGGCCGGAGGGGGCGGAACGGCGGGGAGAGGTACAGGTGCGGGGAGATCGCACGGCACGGGCCACCACCGACTACGAAGCCACGACCGGTCGGATCGCGGGTCTACCGCTCCGCCGGCACCACGTGCTGCTGACAGCGTGGACGGTGCTCTGGTTCTTCCTGGTGGAGCCCAGCGGCGGCTTCTCCTGGCACTACCTGCGCCAGGGCGAACAGCTGCTGTTCAGCGGCCAGCCCGACGGCGGCCTCTCGCTCTACGCCCACCACCCCGAGCTGCAGATCGGCCCGGTCAGCCTGGCCGCCGCCCGGCTCACCGCCCCGTTCTCGCCGCACGTCGGCCAGCTGATCGCCGAGGCGGCGAGTGCCGGGCTCGGCCTGGTGATGCTGGTGCTGGTCGGCCGCACCGCCGCCCTGTACTACCTCGGCACCGGCACCAACCACCGCCGGCTCCAGCAGCGGCTGCTGATCGCCGGGCTGGCGTTCATCCCGATGTGGGTCGAGGTGTCCGTCCGCTTCGCGCACCTGGACGACGTCCTCGCGCTGTTCTTCACCACCCTCGCCGCGCACGCCCTGGCCCGCGGCAAGCCCGTCCAGGTCGCGGTGTTCCTGGCCCTGGCGGTCGATTCCAAGCCCTGGGCGCTCGCCTTCGCCCCGCTGATCCTGGCCCTGCCCCGGCCCGCCTGGCTGCGCACCGTGCTCTGGTTCTGCCTGCTGGTCGCGGTCGCCTGGCTGCCGTTCTACCTGGGCAACCTGGACACCATGGCGGCGGCCAAGTTCACCATCCCGAACCAGCCCGCCTCCGCGCTGCGCTGGTTCGGGGTCACCGACCCGGCCACCCCCTGGTGGGACCGTCCGACCCAGTTCGCGCTGGGCATCGGCCTCGGCTGCGTGGCCGTCTGGCGCGGGCGCTGGCCGGCCGTGGTGCTGCTCGGGGCGGACGCCCGGATCCTGCTCGACCCGAGCGTCTACACGTACTACACGGCCTCGATCCTGCTCGGCACCCTGCTCTGGGACGCGGTCGGCCAGAAGCGGCTGGTCCCGTGGTGGAGCTGGATCGCGCTGGCGGCGCTGTACGGCGGCACACTGTTCCTGCCGTCCGACGCGGCCCGCGGCTTCGTCCGGCTCGCCTTCGTGGTGGTCTCCGCCGCGTACGTGCTGCTCTGGCCCACCCAGCAGTCCCGCCGGCCGCGGCCACCGGCCCAGGGCGGCGGGGAGGGCCGCCGGCGCTCCGCCCGGCGGCGCGAGCGGGAGCTGGTCGACGCCTGAGGCCTCCCGGAACACGGCTTGACCCTCACGCGACGTGAGAGCGGAGGGTGGTGGTCACCACCAGGGAGGAGCTCCGGATGAACGGGGACGAGGGCTACGCGGTCGGCGCCGTGGCGAAGATCGCCAAGGTGACCGTCCGCACCCTGCACCACTACGACGAGATCGGACTGCTGTCCCCCGCGGGACGCACCCGGGCCGGCTACCGCCGGTACGTGGACGCCGACCTCGACCGGCTGCAGCAGATCCTGTTCTACCGCGAGCTCGGATTCGCCCTGGAGGAGATCACGGCGATCCTGGACGACGACTCGGTCAGCCCGACCGAGCACCTCCGGCGTCAGCACCGGCTGCTGACCGACCGGATCGGCCACCTCCAGGAACTCGCCACCGCCGTCGAACACGCCATGGAGGCACGCAGGATGGGCATTCAGCTGAGCCCGGAGGAGAAGTTCGAGATCTTCGGCGAGGGCTACCGCGAGGAGTGGGAGCAGGAGGCCGAGCAGCGCTGGGGGAAGACCGAGGCCTGGGCCGAGTCCCAGCGGCGCACCGGCGCCTACACCAAGGCCGACTGGCAGCGGATCCAGGAGGAGATGGCCGGGCTCAACGCCCGCCTGGTCGCGGCCGTCACCGCCGGCGACCCCGCCGACGGCACCGCGGCCATGGACCTCGCCGAGGAGCACCGGCAGCACATCTGCCGGAACTTCTACGACTGCACGTACACCATCCACCGCGGCCTGGCCTGCCTCTACGTCGAGGACCAGCGCTGGACCGCCACCTACGAGGAGCTGGCCCCCGGGCTGGCGCAGTGGCTGCACGACGCCGTCGTCGCCAACGCCGACCGGCACGAGAAGGCGTAGCGGCGCAGGCGTCCGCTACGCGACCCCGCGCCCGAAGGAGCGCCGGTAGGCGGTCGGTGAGGTGCGCATCACCCGGCCGAAGTGGTGGCGGAAGGTCGCGGCGCTCTCGAAGCCGACCGCCACGGCGACCTCCTCCACCGAGCCCTCCGGCGACTCCAGCAGCGTCAGACTGGCCGCGATGCGCTGGGTGACGACCCAGCGCATCGGGCTGGTGCCGTTGCGGGCGGTGAAGTGCCGCAGGTACGAGCGGTCCGACATCCGGGCGGCCCGGGCCAGCACCGAGACGGTGAGCGGCTCGGCCAGGTGGTCCAGCGCCCACTGCATGCTGCGGGCGACCCCGTCCTCGTCCTCCTCGACCGGACGGACCGCGGCCTCGATGAACTGCGCCTGCCCGCCGTCCCGGTGCGGCGCCACCACGAAGCGGCGGGCCACGCTGTTGGCCACCTTGGCGCCGTGGTCCCGGCGCACCAGGTGCAGGCACAGGTCGATCCCGGCGGCGCTGCCCGCGCTGGTCAACACGTCGCCGTGGTCGACGTACAGCACGTCCGGGTTGACCCGCACCCGCGGGTAGCGCTGCTGGAGGAGGTCGGCGTACCGCCAGTGGGTGGTCGCCTCCTTGCCGTCCAGCAGTCCGGCGGCGGCCAGCGCGAAGGCGCCCGAGCAGATCGAGACGATCCGGGCGCCGCGCTCGTGCGCCGTCCGCAGCGCCTCGACCAGGCCGGGGGAGACTTCGCCGCCGAAGGCGTTGCGCACGCCGGGGACGATGACGGTGTCGGCCGCGGCGAGTTCGTCCAGGCCGTGCCGGGCGGTCAGCGCGAAGCCGCCCACCGCGTCCAGGGGCGTGCCCGGCCGGTCCGCGCACACCTTCAGCCCGTACCAGGGCGCGGCCAGCAGCCCGCCCAGCTCGGGCCGGGCCAGCCCGAACACCTCGACCACCACGCCGAGTTCGAACGGTGCCATGCCCTCGAAGGCGTACACCGCGAGGTCGTGCACGGGCTCCGGGCGGCGGCCGATGGTGACGGCCACCGGCCGCGGCCGGGCGGGCGCGGCCGCGTCGACCGGCTCCTCGACGTACTGCTCGGCCATGCGAACCCCCTGCTCACGGGTGGCGGAACTGCCGGTGAGTGTAGTCGTCGCGGCCCGCCCGGAACTTGCCGCGAACTTCCCGTGAATCCCCCTGCAACCTCCACCCGCGCCGCACGTCCATCACTACGGGGGCGGAGGGATCCGGGTCGGACGCGGCTGCGAGGATCTCCCCGATCACGATCTTGATCAGGTGCCTGACGGTCCGGCGAGCACGCCGCCCACCGTCCCGGGGGAAAGCAGAACCGCACATGTCCATGGCCATCGGCCCGATCGCCGCGCCACGGTGGGGGCGCGGCTTCTCCGTCCGCGCGGCCCGCGGAGTCCGGGGCGCGGTCGTCACGCTGTTCGGTGCGCAGGAGGCCGGTGCGCCGGACTCCGTGCTCACCGTCGAGCAGCAGCAGCCGGCGCAGCGCCGCTCCGGCTTCCGGCTGGTGCGCGGCGGCCGCGGTCCCGCGGAGGACCGGCCCACGCTGACCGACCTGTACCACGCCCACCGGCTGGGCCTGGTCCGGATGGCGGTCCTGCTGGTCGACCACCAGGACCTGGCCGAGGACGTCGTGCAGGAGGCCTTCACCCAGCTCTACCAGCGTCACGGCGAGCACCTGGACGACCTCGACAACGCGCTCGGATACCTGCGGACCTCGGTGGTCAACGGCGCCCGCTCGATGCTGCGCCGCCGCAGGACCGCCCGGGAGTACGTGCCCCCGCACGAGGCGGACGCCCCCTCCGCCGAGGACCACGCGGTGCTCAACGACGAGCACCGACGGGTGCTCGTCGCCTTGCAGGAGTTGACCCCCCGCCAGCGTGAGGTGCTGGTGCTGCGCTACTGGTCCGACATGTCGGAGGCGCAGATGGCCGAGACCCTGGGGCTCTCCCGGGGCGCCGTGAAGTCCACTGCCAGCCGGGCCCTGGACGCCCTGGAGAAGCACCTGGAGAAGGTTCGATGACCGACAAGTTCCCCCGCCCGGGCGGCGGTGACGGCGGTGGGCCGGCCGAAACCGCGACCGAACGGCTGCTCCGCGAGGCGATGGACGCCCGGGCGTCCCTGATCACCGTCCACGGCCTGCGCCCGGCCGCGCCCCCGCGGGGCCGGGTCCGCAGGCTCCGCCCGGTGTACCTGACCGCCGTGCCGGTCCTCGCCCTGGCCGCCTCCCTGGGGATCGGCCTGCTCGCCTTCCACGGCGACCCGGTCGCCAAGCAGGACGTCCCCCCGCCCCCGGCCGCGAGCATCACCGCGCCCCCGACCCCCGGCCCGGACGCGACCCCCACCCCGGACGCCTCGCCCACCCCGGCCGGCACCGCCCCCACCACCGGCGGTCCCGCCGCGGACCGGCCGCTCTCCGACCTCGTCCCGTCCTCGTCCGGCTCGGGCGTGCCGACCGGGCCGGGCACGCCGTACACCTTCCGCGGCGTCAAGTTGAAGGTGCCGACCGGCTGGAAGGCCGTGCCGCTCTCGGACCAGGCGGTCTGCCTGCTGAGCCCGGGCGCGCCGACCGATCCGCAGCGGAACTGGTCGTCGGCGGTGTGCGCGCCGTACGGCGTCCAGGTCACGGTCTACAACTCGGCGGGCGAACTCCAGGGCGGTGCCTGGCCGACGACGGCCGACCTGGACGCCCCGGCCGGCTGGGCGCACCAGGGCAGTTGCCCGGTCTGGGGCAACCCCCACCCGCCGGCGGCGGGCGAGATGAACAGCGCGGGGCCGACGAAGAGCGCGGTCACCGTGGCGGGGAGTCCCGCGGTCAGGTCGCAGTGGCAGGTCACCTGCGGCAGCGACTCCTTCACGACCCAGCTGTGGGCCCTGCCCAAGGACCAGGTCTTCGTCTCGGCGCAGGGGCTCAGGTCCGACTACCAGCCTGGGCTGACGGCCGTCGTCAACAGCCTGGACCCGAGCGGCCACCAGGCCCCGGCGGCGGCGGAGCCCGGCCCGAACGACCTCGCGGTCAGCATCGACGGCCTCTCCTCCGGCCAGCAGATGCGGATCGGCAGCGCGGTCGCCACCTTCTCGGTGACCTTCCGGAACACCGGACAGGGCACCTACGACCAGGTCCAGCCGCTGCTCTTCACCGACCGCTACGGGGGCACGCCGACCGCGCCCGGCCAGCAGCTGCCCAACGACGGCAAGCTGGAGGTGCAGACGGACGGCGGCTGGTCGGTCCGGGCGATGTCCCGGGGGAGCGACACGTCCTACGCGGTGGCGCAGGACCAGGACGTCTTCTCGCTGGGCCCGGGGCAGAGCAGGCGGCTGACCTACCGGCTGACGATCGGGCCCAAGGACGGGACCGGGGACATGCCGCTGAGGGCGCAGGCCCTGGTGCCGTACCGCGGCAGCGGCGACCTGACCGTGCTCGGGCACCAGGACATCGCGCTCAGGATCGTCCAGTAGCGCGCAGGGCCCGGCCTCCCCGCGGTGGGGAGGCCGGGCCCCGGCGCGGCCTCGGGTTCGGTCTCAGGCTCAGGCTCAGGCCAGCGAGGCCATCCAGGCCTCGACCTCGTCGCCGCGCCGCGGCAGCCCGGCCGAGAGGTTCTCGTTGCCGTCGGCGGTGACCAGGATGTCGTCCTCGATCCGGACGCCGATGCCGCGGTACTCCTCGGGCACGGTCAGGTCGTCCTGCTGGAAGTACAGGCCGGGCTCGACGGTGAGCACCATGCCGGGCACCAGCAGGGCGTCGACGTGCTCCTCGCGGCGCGAGTGGGCGCAGTCGTGGACGTCCAGGCCGAGCATGTGGCCGGTGCCGTGCAGGGTCCAGCGGCGCTGCAGGCCGAGCTCCAGGACCTTCTCGACGTCGTACACCGAGGCGTCCAGCAGGCCCCAGGCGAGCAGCCGCTCGGCGAGGACGCGCTGTGAGGCGTCGTGGAAGTCGCGGAAGCGGGCACCCGGGCGGACCGCGGCGATGCCGGCCTCCTGGGCGTCGTACACCGCGTCGTAGATCTTCCGCTGCAGCGCGGTGAAGGAGCCGCTGACCGGCAGGGTGCGGGTGACGTCGGCGGTGTAGAGGGTGTGGGTCTCCACGCCGGCGTCCAGCAGCAGCAGCTCGCCGGGGCGGACGTCGCCGTCGTTGCGGACCCAGTGCAGGGTGGTGGCGTGCGGGCCGGCCGCGGCGATGGTGCCGTAGCCGACGTCGTTGCCCTCGACCCGGGCGCGGCGCCAGAAGGTGCCCTCGATCCAGCGCTCGGAGGTGGCGACGGCCTGCCCGAGCTCGCGGACCACGTCGGTGAAGCCGTTGACGGTGGCGTCGCAGGCGGCGCGCAGCTCGCCGATCTCCCACTCGTCCTTGACCAGGCGCAGGCCGCTCAGGAACTCCTTGAGGTCGGCGTCCTTGTCGGCGTCCAGCACCTCGGCGAGCGCGGCCTCCAGGCCGGCGTCGTAGCCGCGGACGATCCGGGTCGGCACGGCGGAGTCCTTGGCGCGCCCGGCCAGCTCCTCGGCGGCCTTGCGGACGTCGCGGGCGGGCAGGCCGAGCAGCTGCTCCTGCTCGGTCAGGCTGTGCCGGCGGCCGACCCACAGCTCGCCGTAGCCGTCCAGCCAGAACTCGCCGTTCTCGCGGTCCGAGCGGGGCAGCAGGTAGAGGGTGAACTCGTGGCCGGCGTCGCCGGTCGGCTCGCCGACCAGCACCGCGTCCTCGGTCCGGTCGCCGGTGAGGTGCACGTACTCGCTGGCGGCGCGGAAGTTGTAGTCGGTGTCGTTGGAGCGCACCCGCAGGTTGCCGGCCGGGACGACCAGGCGCACGCCCGGGTGGGCGGCGGACAGCGCGGCACGGCGCGCGGCGGCGTACGGGGCCTGGGCGACCGGGGTGAGGCCGTGCAGCTCGGTGTCGGCCCAACCGGTCCTCATCGAGGCGGACAGCTCGTCCGAGATCTCGCCGTAGAGGCCGTTCTTGCGGCCCTTGAACGGCGGCGGCTCCTCGCCGCCCTCGGCCTCGGGGTTCTCGGCCACTGCGGGGGTCCGGTCCTCGGTCACGTGCAACGCCTCCTTGGGGGTGGTACCGCCGCCCTCGGGGGAGGTGTCGGGTCGCGACACGCGCGGGCGGCCGTGCGTCCATGGTACGGACGCCCGGCCGCCCGCCCGTCCGGGGTTCGTATGGCAGGGCCCGTCTTCGGAC
>NZ_JBHZCN010000198.1:0-4370 GCF_042755465.1 Kitasatospora sp. NPDC059160
GGGGGGGGGGGGGGGGGGGGGGGGGGGGGGGGGGGGGGGGGGGGGGGGGGTGGGGGGGGGCCCGGGGCGCCCGCCCGCCCGGGCCCCCGCCCCACTTCGTGGGCGGTGGGGGTTCGAGGCAAGCCGCTAGGGGAGGGTCCAGCGCTGGTTGGCGCCGGCGTTGCAGTCCCAGATCTCCAGGCGGGTGCCGTTGGTGGTGGCGAGGGCCGGGTCGTCGAGGCAGCGGCCGGACTGGGTGCTCCGCAGGGTGCCGTCCGGCTGGGGCGTCCACTGCTGGTTGGGGCCGGCGTTGCAGTCCCAGAGTTCGACCGGGGTGCCGTTGACGGTGGCGGCGCCCGTCACGTCGAGGCACTTGCCGTTGTGGGTGAGGCTGCCGTTGGACCAGGTCCACACCTGGGAGGGGCCGGCGTTGCAGTCCCAGAGCTGGACGGCGGTGCCGTTGGCGCCGGAGTCGCCGTCGGCGTCGACGCACTTGCCGGCCAGGGCGGAGGTGATCGGGCCGGTGTGGGTGGTCGGGGTGCCGGGGGTGAGGGCGAAGCGGTCGAACTGCTCGGTCCGGTAGTCGGTCACGCCCAGGCCGGCCTGTCCGTTGGTGAAGCTCGCGTCGGTCGCGCTGCCCACCGTGGTGCCGTCGATGCCGGCGGTGAGTGTGCTGCCCTCCATCGAGAGCGAGACGGTGTGCCAGCTGCCGGTGCCCGGTGCGGTGGTGGTGCCGTGGGCGAGGGTGGTGAAGTTCCAGCTGGTGTCGCTCTTGTCGATGAACCAGGCGCCGGTGTCGCTGAACCGCAGGTGGTAGGCGTTGAGGCCGTTGTTGTTGCGGCCCTGCTGGTTGACCCGGCCGAGGAGTTCGACGCTGCCCGACTGCTCGAACAGGGTGTCGGCGGTGACGGTGTAGTTGGACCAGCTGCCGTCGCCCATGATCGTGTACGGCGCGTTGTACGACTCGTCGGTCCAGCGGATCGGCGAGGTCGGGGCCATCTGGCGCAGGCAGGTCCCGGCGCGGCCGCCGCCGCAGGGGACGGTCTGGAAGGCGCCGTTCATGTCGGTGAAGTACTTCGGCGAGGTGGTGGTGGCCGCCTTCTCGAAGTCGTCCGCGTAGGGCAGGCCCAGCGGGGCGGCGGCCGGCGCGGTGGCGGTGCCCCGGCCCTGGCCGGTGGTGGTGGTCACGGTGTAGACGCGGCCGGGCTGGAGGGTGAGGGTGTACGCGCCGCCCTGCGGGGTGACGTCCTGGGCGTGGACGAACCAGTCCGCGGGCTTGTCGGAGCCCAGGTCGGTGGACCAGACGTGGACGGTGCCGGTGGACAGGCCGCCGGCGACGGTGAAGCTCGCGGTCTGGGCCGCGGCGGCGTCCATGGTCTCGATGACGGTGCTGTAGTCGCGGTTGTTCGTGGACTTGAGCGTGACGTAGCTGCCGTTGGTGCGCGCGCCGCCGAGGTAGCCGCTGGCGGAGTCGATGTAGTGCCAGCCGGGGCGGGCGAACTGGGTGGTGTGCGCCGTCACCCAGGTGGTCCTGCCGATCGTGTAGTGGCCGGACCACGGCTGGTTCGCGATCGACATGCCGTCGCTGGAGAAGTACAGGTTGGGGTAGAGCGCGGCGATGACCGGCCAGTTGACGAAGGAGGTCATCCTGCCGTCGAGGTAGTCGCGGTTGATCCCGCGCGCGACCGCGGCGGCGCCGCCGTCGGCGTCCTCGGAGCCGTTCTCGCTGGCCCACAGCGGCTTGCCGAGCCCCTGTGCGGTGGGGGTGCTCGGGCAGCTGGTGAAGTTGCCCAGGTAGCCGCACGGGTAGTGCACGCCCACGACGTCGACGGCGTCGCGGAACGCCGGGTCGGTGGCCATGGCGTCCGCGACCGCCCAGGTGTCGTCGGCGGCGACCACCTTGGTCGAGCCGTAACCGTGGGAGACCAGGGCGGACTTGAGCTTCTCGTACCAGGCGGCGTTGAAGCTCCGCTCGTTCCAGCCGCCGAGGTAGGAGACGTTCAGGTGGTGCTGTGCGGCGCAGCCCATCCAGGACATCAGGTAGTCGACGGTGTCCTGGGACCAGAAGGTGCCGCCGCTGCCGGTGTTCCCGATCCAGCCGGGGGCGCCCCAGGACAGGCCGTAGAAGGTGATGTTCGGGTTGCGGGCCTTCGCCTGTTCGGCGAGCCACCACTCGTAGCCCTGGTGGCAGTCGACGGCGCCCTTGGTGTGTTCGATGCTGGGCTCGGCGCCGTCGGTGGAGTTGGTGTCGCCGCCGATCTCCAGTTTCAGCACCTGGAGCGAGGCGCCGTAGCCGGGCTTGAACAGGTAGTCCAGCAGTTGGCTGCGCTGTGGCTCCGGATAGTCCACCAGGAGGCGGGAGTTGCCGCCGCCGCCGGAGATCGCGCCGACCCCGTCGAAGGCGAGGCCGGGCTGGGTGCCGTCGACGGTGACGGCGGTGCGGACGGCGGTGGCGGCCGTGGGTGCCGAGGGCGCCGTGGGCGCCGAGGGCGCCGCCGAGGCGGCGGGCGGTGTGGCGAGGCTGCCGAGGGAGCCCAGCAGCAGGGCTGCGGCGCCGAGGGCGGTGCGCAGTTTCGGGGGCAGGTGTCCACGGGCCATGGGCGTCTCCGGTGGCGGGAGGGTACAGGGGAGCGCCGGCGTCGGCGGGAGCATGCAGGAACGCCGGGCAGGTGCGGAGCGTAGACCCGAGTTCCAACACTAATCAACAAGAAGGCCGCAGATTCAACGGCGTTGACCACCTGTCACGACAACGCCGCACACGATCGACCGCAGGTGCGGCGGCCCGGGGTGGGGTCGCGCCGCCGGCGGGCGGTGGGGCCGCCCTCTTGACGTGAACCCGCCTTTGGCGGAAGCTGTTCCGAGCACCTACCTACCGGCTAGTAGGTGGTCTCGCACACCCATCCGAGCGCCTCTGACCAGTGTGATCAGCGGGCTTCGACCGAGCATGTGCACCTTCCCGCGCGGCCCCGGCCGCCGCGCGGGCACTTTCGCGCGCGCGGAACCGCCCGTCGGACCGGCCTGGTCGCGCCGGGTGGAGCGGGTGGCATAACGAGACGGTGTCGATCGTGCCCCGGAGGTAAACCCACGCTTGACTCCAGTGTGAACTGGGCGTTTCCTGTTGCCTCATCGCGTTTGATTGCGATGTTTTCTGATCGACTCTGTTGCTTATGGTCGATCGGTCCCACATCCTCAGGAGCCCTCACCATGCACCTCACCCTCCGTGGCCGCCTGGCCTCGCTCGCCGCGCTGAGCCTGGTCACCTCGTTCGGACTGACGGCCTGTTCCACCGGACAGACCTCGTCCTCCGGGGCCGACGCGCCGGTGGCCCCGGTGTCCGGCAAGGTCTCGATCACCTACCTGCAGAAGCAGGGTGACCAGCAGTACTTCGTGGACGAGGCGGCCGGGGCGAAGGCCAAGGCCGCCGAACTGGGCGCCGACCTGAAGGTGGTGAACCTCGGCAGCGACGCCAACAAGACGGTCGGCGAGGTGCAGGCCGCGATCGCCCAGAAGAGCAACGGCCTGATCATCGTGGTGCCGGACCCGGCGGTCGGCCCGCAGGTCGTCCAGACGGCCCGGGACGCCAAGGCCGCGCTGCTCACCTCCGACGACCAGGTCTGTGCGAGCGGCCCCTCCCCGGCCCAGTGCGCCGCCGGCGACCTGGTGCCCCGGATCGGCTTCTCCGGCCAGCAGATGGGTCAGCAGGTCGGCCAGCGCGCGGCCGAGGAGTTCAAGAAGGCCGGCTGGAACGCCGCCGACACCCGGATCATCTCCGCCTGGAAGCAGGACGTCACCGTCTGCGGCGACCGGGTCAAGGCCGCGAAGGACGCCTTCGACCAGGCCGTGCCGGGCGTGCAGGCCATCGACGTCGCCACCGACAACACCCCGACCGGCGCCCAGGACAAGGTGGCCGCCACCATCACCGCCAACCCGGGCGTCAAGCACTGGGTGACCTGGGGCTGCAACGACGAGAACGTCCAGGGTGCCGTCACCGCCCTGCAGAACGCCGGGATCAGCCCGGACGACATCGACGGCGTCGGCCTGGGCGCCTACCTGGCCTGCAAGGACTGGGCCGCCGGCAAGCCCTCCGGCATGAAGGCCGCCCTGTTCATCAACGGCAAGGACGTCGGCGCCCTGTCGGTGCAGACCATGTTCGACAAGCTCAAGAACGGCAAGGACTTCCCCAAGGAGGCCTTCGCCCCGACCAAGATGGTCGACGCCGCCACCTGGCAGTCCGCGGGCGTGTCCTGCAGCTGACGCCGCGCCCGGCGCCACCTCGGCCCGGCGCCACCTCGGCCCGACGCCACTTCGGGCCGGCCGTGGGGGGGGGGGGGGGGGCGGCGCCGCCCCCCCCCCCCCCCCCCCCAGCCCCCGCGGCGGCCCCCCCGGCCCCC
>NZ_JBHZCN010000198.1:4380-7351 GCF_042755465.1 Kitasatospora sp. NPDC059160
CCGGGGCCCCCCGGGGGCCGGGGCCCCGCGGGCGCCGAGCCATGGGGGGGGGGGGGGGGGGGGGGGGCGGGGGGCCGCCCCCCCACCGCCGCCGCACCGTCACTGCCGCAGCGTCGCCGCCGCTTCCGCGGCCCGTCCGCACCCCCGCCCGTACCGCACTGCCAACGAGGCCCCGATGACCCCACCCGAACCCTCGCCCCTCCCACCGCCGGACGGTTCCGCCGGCCTGAGCGCCGAAGGGGTGTCCAAGCGCTTCGGCGCCGTCCAGGCGCTGACGGACGTCACGCTCTCCTTCCCGCCCGGCCAGGTCACCGCGCTGATGGGCGAGAACGGTGCCGGAAAGTCCACCCTGCTGCGCATCCTCACCGGCGACCACCGCCCCACCGAGGGCCGTGTCCTGCTGGACGGCGAGCCCCTGGACCTGCACTCCCCGCAGGACGCCCGTCGGGCCGGGATCCGGATCATCCCGCAGGAACCCGAGATCATCCCGCACGTCCCGGTCGCCGAGAACGTCTACGCCGGCTCGCTGCCGCGCACCGCCCTGCGCCGGCTGGACCGCGCCGAGCTGCGCCGCCGGATCACCGCCGACCTGGCCCGCCTGGGCTTCGACAAGGTCCTCGACCCGGACCTGCTCGGCTCTGAACTCACCGCTGCACAGCGCCAGTTGGTCGAGATCATGCGGGCCCTGACCGGTGCGGTCGCACCGCGCGCGATCGCCTTCGACGAGCCCACCTCCTCGCTCTCCGAGCACGAGGTCGAGGCGCTGTTCGCGCTGATCGGACGGCTGCGCGACCAGGGCATCGCGGTCGTCTACGTCTCCCACCGGATGAAGGAGATCTTCCGGCTCGCCGACCGGATCGCCGTGCTGCGCGACGGCCGGGTCGCCGGGGTGGTCCGGGCCGCCGCCACCGACGAGGGCGAGCTCGTCCGGCTGATGGTCGGCCGCGACCTGTCCTCGCTGTTCGTCCGCCAGCAGGTCGCCACCGAGCGCGTCGTGCTGGACGTCGACGGGGTCACCACCGACGACGTCCGCGACGTCAGCCTCCGCGTCCGGGCCGGCGAGGTGGTCGCCCTGGCCGGGCTGATCGGTGCCGGACGCTCCGAACTCGCCCTCGCGCTGGCCGGGGACGCCCCGATCCGCTCCGGCACGGTGACCCTCAACGGCGAGGTGCTGCGGCTGCGCAGCCCGCGCGACGCCATCGCCGCCGGGATCGGACTGGCGCCCGAGGAGCGCAAGGCCCAGGCCCTGTTCCTGCAGCGCACGATCCGCGACAACACCTCGCTGGTCAGCCTGCGTCGGCTCAGCCGGTGGCGGTTCGTCAAGCACCGCCAGGAGAAGGCCCTCGCCCAGGAGTACGCCGACCGGCTGCGGGTCCGCGCCCCCTCCGTCGAGGCGGAGGTGCGCACCCTGTCCGGCGGCAACCAGCAGAAGGTCGTGCTGGCCCGCTGGCTCGCCCGCCGGCCCGAGCTGCTGATCCTGGACGAGCCCACCCGCGGCGTCGACATCGGGGCCAAGGCGGAGATCTACCAGATCATCGCCGACCTGGCCCGCGAGGGCACCGCCGTGCTGGTCATCTCCTCCGAACTGCCCGAAGTGCTCGGCCTCGCCGACCGGATCGTGGTGATGCAGAACGGCCGCACCACCGGCGAGCTCAGCCGCGAGGAGGCGACCGAGGAGGCCGTCCTCGCCCTCGCCATGGCCGACGACCTCGGTGCCGATGACTTCGGTGCCGATGACTTCGGTGCCGCCGACGACCGTGCCGCGGCCGACGACCGCGCCGCCACCACCCCCGCCCAGACCGGAGAGACCCGATGACCACCGCCACGCCCCCGACCGCCCCGGTGCCGGACACCGGCGCCCTGCCCGTGCGGTCCGGCGGCCCGCGCGCCCTGCTCGCCGCGATCGGCGGGCAGAACCTCAGCCTGATCGGCGCCCTGGTCGCCGTCGTCGCCCTGTTCGGCGGGCTCAACCCCAACTTCGTCGGCTGGGACAACATCCAGGTCATCGCCGAGGCCGCCACCATCTCCGGACTGCTGGCCGTCGTCCAGACCGTCGTGATCATCTGCGGCGGCCTCGACATCTCGGTCGGCTCCCAGGCCGGCCTGGCCTCCGTCACCAGCGCCATGGTGTTCACCTCCACCGGCGCCAACCCCTTCCTCGGCATCAGCGCCTCGCTGGCCATCGGCGCGGGCATCGGCCTGTTCAACGGCGTCGTCATCGTCTACGGCCGGGTCAACCCGACCATCGCCACCCTCGCCGGGCTGGCCGCCTACAAGGGCGTCGCCCAGCTCGTCTCGGACGGCCGCGCCCAGGGCTACGTGCTCAACGACCCGGTCTTCGTCTTCCTCAGCCGGGGCCGGATCGCCGGACTGCCCACCATGGTCTGGCTGCTGATCCTCACCGCCGTCGCCGTGCACGCCCTGCTGACGTACACCGACATCGGCCGCAACATCTACGCGATCGGCGGCAACGACACCGCCGCCCGGCTGGCCGGCATCAACCTCAACAAGTACCTGATCGCCGCCTACGCCCTCTCCGGTACGGTCGCGGCCCTGGCCGGCGTGCTGCTCACCGCCCGCACCGGCAGCGGCCAGCCCGTCTCCGGCAGTGAGGGGCTGGAACTCCAGTCGATCACCGCGGCCGCGCTCGGCGGCTGCGCCCTCAAGGGCGGCAAGGGCAGCATCGGCGGCACCCTGCTGGCGGTGGCGCTGCTCGGCGCGCTGCAGAACGGGCTCACCGTCCAGGGCATCAACGCCTTCTGGCAGAACGTCGCCCAGGGGGCGCTGCTGGTGGCCGCGGTGGTGATCCAGCAGCGTCGCAACCGGGAGCGTGCGGTCGGGCTGCCGGCCTGACGTACGTCCCACGCCCCTCCCCCTCGTACTCCCGTGGGACGGACGGGACGGACCGGACGGATCGTCCCTCCGGTCCGTCCCACGGGACGGGGGCGGGAGCGCACCCGGCCCTCACCCG
>NZ_JBHZCN010000199.1:0-7214 GCF_042755465.1 Kitasatospora sp. NPDC059160
CGCTCAAGCTGGCCGGCGCCGTCGGCCTGCTGGTCGGCCTGGTCGCCCTCCCGCCGCGCGGCCGCGCCGCCCCCGGCGGGCGGGTGGGGTTGTAACTCGGCGCCCGGGCGACCCCCCGCCCCACCCCCCGCCGCCCCGCCCCTCGCCCCTGTCCGCCCCTGGCGTCGTCCGCTCAGTCCCGTGCGGCCAGTCGGCGTTCGCGGCGCGGGACGCGGGTGGGGCGGCGGGAGAGCCGGGCGAAGACCGCGACCAGGACGAACACGGCGGCGGTGCCGGAGGCGACGGTGAGGCCCTCGGTGAGGCCGGGCGGGCGGAACGCGCAGGAGACCCGGCCGGCGCCGCCGCCGAGCGGGACGCCGATCATGCCGAGGACCGGGGTGGGCACCACGCGGGCGCCGCCGTCGACGGCGCAGGTCCACCCCTCGGTGGCGGGGACGGAGAACAGCGCGGTGCCGGTGGAGCCGGCCGGCAGGGCGGCGGTCAGGGTGTGGCCGCCGGCCTCGACCCGGGTGGCGCCGGCGGCGGTGAGCCGGGTGACGGCGGCCGCCAGGGCGTCGGCCCGCAGGCAGCCGATCGGGCGGGCGGGGATCTGGCTGACCACGTCCGAGCGCAGGGTCACCCGGACCGTGCCGTCGGCCGGGACGGTCCCCAGCCGGTGCACGGGCACGGCCGTGGTGGGCTGCTCGCCGTCGCTGCGGAAGTCGGTGCCCAGGCCGCTGACCGTGCCGCGGTACCAGAGCGGGTGGACGTACGCCGTCGAGCCCGGGGTGCAGGCGGCCGTGAACACCGTGCCCTCCGCACCGCCCGGCACCGACCAGCCGCTGGTGCCGTGCAGGGTGGGCGCCGGGCCGCCGGCCGGGACGGGCAGCGGGGCGTCGTACACCTGGCTGCCGAGCAGCGACTCCTGGCGGGACCAGACCGAGGAGGTGGCCGTCCGGGCGCCCGGCGGCAGCACGGTCACCAGGGGCGGCGCGGGGGCCCGGACGGCGGTGAAGCCCGGGGGCCGCGGTGCGTCGTCCAGGTGGGCGCCGACCCCGAACAGCGCCTGGCCGACCGGGTCGGTGACGCCCCCGGTCTGCCGCCCGCCGGCCGTCCAGCCCGCGCCGAGGTCGTGCAGCAGCAGGGCGGCGACGGTCGGCAGGTAGCCGCTGGAGTAGCCGCCGCCCTGGCCGTTCAGCAGCAGCGGGTCGTTGGGGGTGAAGGCGTGCGGGCCGGGGTCGCTGCGCAGGTCCGGCCAGTCGGCGCCGGCCCGCACTGCGGCGTGCCCGGCCCGGACGGCGGCGGGGGAGACGCCGTCGTCGGGGGCCGCGCCGAGCGCCGCGTACCCGGACCAGACGGCGTTGCCGAGCACCGCGCCGCCGATCACCCAGGTGGCCAGCGCGGTCACCCGGCGGTCGGTGTGCCGGCGGTCCAGCGCCGCGAGCGCGGCCAGCAGGACGGCGCCGCCGACCCCCAGCAGCACCCAGGTGGAGGCGTGCACCGAGCCCCGGGCCGCCGCCAGCGCGGCGATCGTCGCGGTCAGCGCGGCGCCGCCCAGCAGGGTCACCCGGTCCGGCCGGTGCGCGAGCGACACCCAACCGGCCAGCACCAGCAGGCCGCTGAGCACGAAGGAGACCCGGTACGGCCCGCCGGCCGGGATCGCCAGGCCGTGCCAGACCAGCACCGTCGGGGTCCAGACGAAGCTCAGCACCACCAGCAGCAGCGCCGCGCACCAGACCGCCCGCTCGCGGACCCGCACCCGGCGGTTGAACGGCAGCCCGCACACCAGCAGCAGGCCGAGCACCCCGATCGCCACGTCCGGAAGCGGCCGCCCGCCGGTGATGGCGGGCAGCAGCTGGGCGAGGTGCCCGTCCAGTCCGGACGGGCCGAGCGGCTGCACCGGGGACTCCGGCTGGGCGCCGCGCGCGGCCCGCACGGCGACGAACAGCACGGGGGCGGCGAGCAGCACCCCGGCGGTGGTCAGGGTGACCGCCCGCCCGGTCGCCCGGACCCGGTGCCGGAACGGGCGCGGGGTGGCGAACAGCCGTACGGCGAACAGGAGTCCGGCGATCAGGGTGGCCAGCGCCGCGGTGTAGAGGTTGCCCGCCCAGGCGAGCGCCACGCACAGCGCGCCGGCCACCCAGCGGCGCTCGTGCAGGCACCAGTCCCCGACCAGGCCGAGCAGCGGCAGCGAGACCAGGCCCCACAGCCACATCGGCGCCCCGCCGCCGATGTCCAGCACCCAGGCGCAGAGCCCGTACCCGACGGCGGCGAACACCCGCAGCCACCGGGGGCCGGGGTGCAGCCGGCCGAGCAGGTGGGCCATCAGGGCGGTGCCGAGGCCGATGGTGGCCAGGGCGACCAGGAAGACGGCGAGGTGCCCCTGGTCGCGGGGGAGGAGCGCGGTCGGCCAGGAGAACGGGTTCATCAGGTAGGCGAAGAAGTCCGCCAGGAACGGGACGCCGTAGCCGCTGTTCCAGTTGAACAGCAGGTCCCCGGTGGCCTGCCCGTGCAGCAGGTCCCACAGGTGCGCGTGGTACGGCACGGCGATCGCGTCGGCCCCGCCCGGCCACCGCCCGCGCACCGCCGCCGCCAGCGCGAAAGCGCCCGTCGCCAGCCCGGCCGCGGCCCCGCAGACCAGCACCTCCCGCCGCCGTTCGGCCTTCACCCACGCGCCCCGTTCTGCCAGGAATCCCGGACCCCGCCACCCTAAGCGCGCCCCCGGCGCACCTCCCGCCACCCGCGCCCCCTCAGAGGGGTGACGCGCCGTCGGGAAGCCCCGGGATCCTCCGTACGAGTCCGCATGCTGGACGTGAGGTGTCAGCCCCTGGGACGGCGGAGTAGGGTCCGAGCATGTCTCGCACCATTCGTCTCGCAGTTGTCCCGGGTGACGGCATCGGCCAGGAGGTGGTGGCCGAAGGCCTCAAGGTCCTCGGCGCCGTGCTCCCCGCCGACGTGAAGCTGGAGACCACCGAGTACGACCTCGGGGCCCGGCGCTACCACCGGACCGGGGAGACGCTGCCGGACGACGTGCTGGCCGAGCTCAAGGCCTTCGACGCGATCCTGCTCGGCGCCATCGGGGACCCGAGCGTCCCGTCCGGGGTGCTGGAGCGGGGGCTGCTGCTCAAGCTGCGGTTCGCCTTCGACCACCACATCAACCTGCGGCCGGGCCGGCTCTTCCCCGGGGTCGCCTCCCCGCTGGCCGGTCAGCCGGCGATCGACTTCGTGGTCGTCCGCGAGGGCACCGAGGGCCCGTACGTCGGCAACGGCGGCTCGCTGCGCACCGGCACCCCGCACGAGGTGGCCACCGAGGTCAGCCTGAACACCGCGTACGGCATCGAGCGCGTGGTGCGCGACGCCTACCGCCGGGCCCAGGCGCGGCCGCGCAAGAAGCTCACCCTGGTGCACAAGAACAACGTGCTGGTGCACGCCGGGCACCTGTGGACCCGGATCTTCGCCGAGGTCGGCGCGGAGTTCCCCGAGGTCACCACCGACTACCTGCACGTCGACGCGGCCACCATCTTCTTCGTGACCCAGCCGGAGCGCTTCGACGTCATCGTCACCGACAACCTGTTCGGCGACATCCTGACCGACCTGGCCGCGGCCGTCACCGGCGGCATCGGCCTGGCCGCGAGCGGCAACATCAACCCGAGCGGCGAGTTCCCGTCCATGTTCGAGCCGGTGCACGGCTCGGCGCCGGACATCGCCGGCCAGGGCAAGGCCGACCCGACCGCCACCGTGCTGTCGGTCGCCATGCTGCTGGAGCACCTCGGCTTCGCCGCCGAGGCCGCCCGGGTGGAGGCCGCCGTCGCGGCGGACCTCGCCGAGCGCTCGGGCGCCCGGTCCACCTCCGAGGTCGGCGACGTGCTCGCCGAGCGAGTAGCCGGCTAGGCCGGCCGGAACCCGAGCGGATCCGGCCGGCCGGGCCGCTCCGCATAACCGCAGCTTGCAGCTCCCCAAGGAGCGGGCAGCTGTTCGGCACGGCCCTCTGGATGCGAGTATCGACAGTGGGCCGTGCCGTTGTGCGTTCGTTCCGGCGTTGGAGAGCCGTAACGTTCCTTCGGCGGTGGCGGCCCGAACGAACCCCACGGTGAAGGAAACAGCCATGAGCACGCCCACCCAGGCGCCCATCACGTTCGACCTCAAGCCCTCCGCCCACCCGCTGTCGGCAGCGGAGCGCCAGGCCCGGCTGACCAACCCTGGCTTCGGCCGCGTCTTCACCGACCACATGGTCACCGTCAGCTGGACCGAGGGCCGTGGCTGGCACGACGCGCAGCTGGTCCCGTACGCGCCGGTGGAGATGGACCCGGCGAACATGACCCTGCACTACGGCCAGGCGATCTTCGAGGGCCTCAAGGCCTACCGCCAGGCCGACGGCTCCATCGCGACCTTCCGCCCCGAGGCCAACGCCCTGCGCTTCCAGGCCTCGGCCCGCCGTCTGGCGATGCCGGAGCTGCCGGTGGAGGCCTTCGTCGAGGCGGTCGAGCTGCTGGTCCAGCAGGAGCGGGCCTGGGTCCCGAACGAGCCGGAGCAGAGCCTCTACCTGCGCCCGTTCATGTTCGCCACCGAGGTCGGTCTGGGCGTCCGTCCGGCGAACTCCTACCTGTTCATGATCATCGCCTCCCCGGCCGGCGCCTACTTCCCGGGCGGCGTCAAGCCGGTCTCGGTCTGGCTCTCCAAGGAGTACGTCCGCGCCGCGCCCGGCGGCACCGGCGCCGCCAAGTGCGCGGGCAACTACGCGGCCTCGCTGGTCGCCCAGGCCCAGGCCGCCGAGAAGGGCTGCGACCAGGTGGTCTGGCTCGACGCCGCCGAGCACCGGTGGGTCGAGGAGATGGGCGGGATGAACCTGTACTTCGTCTTCGGCGAGGGCGCGGACGCGAAGATCGTCACCCCGGAGCTGTCCGGCGCCCTGCTGCCCGGCATCACCCGCGACTCGCTGCTCCAGCTCGCCGCCGACCTGGGCTACGCGGTCGAGGAGCGGAAGATCTCCACCGACGAGTGGCAGCAGGCGAACGCCGACGGCACCCTCACCGAGGTCTTCGCCTGCGGCACCGCCGCCGTCATCACCCCGGTCGGCTCGGTGAAGTCCGCGGCCGCCGACTGGACCGTCGGCACCGGCGAGCCCGGCCCGGTCACCATGGAGCTGCGCAAGGCCCTGCTGGCCATCCAGGGCGGCCAGCGCCCCGACACCCACGGCTGGCTGCACAAGATCGTCTGATCCCACGGACGCCGGGCACCCCCTCCGGCCTGCCCCGTTCCGCATCGCGAGACGGGCGGGCCGGATCCCGGAGGCTGTGCCAAGCTACGGGCGTGTCCTCGCTTTCGCTGATTATTGGCAGCAGGCGCGCCGGTCCGCAGTGACCGCTCCCGCACGACCCGATGCGGAGCGACCACGAGCGTCCAGACCCGCGCGCAGACCTCTCGCACCCGCGAGGGGTCTTTTTGTTTCCTCGGACCGGCCGACGGCCCCCACAAGGGGCCCGGGGACACCGGGGCCGCGCGCGGGATCCTGGACAGTGGAGCCGGGACGAGAATCCGGCAGAGCAGTACGAACCTCCCCGAACGGAGAACCAGGGGTCATGACCGAGGTCAGCCGTACCGACGACAGCTTCCACGTGTTCGACACCACCCTGCGCGACGGCGCACAGCGCGAGGGCATCAACCTGACGGTGGCGGACAAGCTGGCCATCGCCCGGCACCTGGACGAGTTCGGGGTCGGCTTCATCGAGGGCGGCTGGCCCGGGGCCAACCCCCGGGACACCGAGTTCTTCGCCCGCGCCGCCGCCGAACTGGAGCTGCGCCACGCCCGGCTGGTCGCCTTCGGCGCCACCCGCCGGGCCGGCGGCAAGGCCGCCGAGGACCCGCAGCTGGCCGCGCTGGTCGCCTCCGGCGCGCCGGTGGTCACCCTGGTGGCCAAGGCCCACGACCGGCACGTCGAGCTGGCGCTGCGCACCACGCTGGACGAGAACCTGGAGATGATCCGGGACAGCGTCGAGTTCCTCCGCGGCCAGGGCCGCCGGGTCTTCCTCGACTGCGAGCACTTCTTCGACGGCTACCGGGCCAACCGCGAGTACGCCCTGGCCGTGGTGCGCACCGCGCACCGGGCCGGCGCGGACGTGGTGGTGCTGTGCGACACCAACGGCGGGATGCTGCCGGCCGGCGTCCGGGACACCGTCGCGGACGTGATCGCCGCGACCGGCGCCCGGGTCGGCATGCACGCCCAGGACGACACCGGCTGCGCGGTGGCCAACACCCTGGCCGCGGTGGACGCCGGCGCCACCCACGTGCAGTGCACCGCGAACGGCTACGGCGAGCGGGTCGGCAACGCCAACCTGTTCCCGGTGGTCGGCGCGCTGGAGTTGAAGTACGACCGCCGGGTGCTGCCCGAGGGCCGGCTGGCCGAGATGACCCGGATCTCGCACGCGATCGCCGAGCTGGTCAACCTGGCCCCGTCCACCCACCAGCCGTACGTCGGCTTCTCGGCCTTCGCCCACAAGGCCGGCCTGCACGCCTCGGCGATCAAGGTCGACCCGGACCTGTACCAGCACACCGACCCCGAACTGGTCGGCAACACCATGCGGATGCTGGTCTCCGACATGGCCGGCCGGGCCTCGGTGGAGCTCAAGGGCAAGGAGCTGGGCTACGACCTCTCCACCGACCGCGACCTGGCCGGCCGGGTGGTGGCCAAGGTGAAGGAGCAGGAGAACCTCGGCTACACCTACGAGTCCGCCGACGCCTCCTTCGAGCTGCTGCTGCGCGACGAGGTGCGCGGCAGCCGGGACCGCTTCTACCGCCTGGAGTCCTGGCGGACCATCAGCGAGCAGGGCCCGGGCGGGGTCTCCGGCAACGAGGCCACGGTGAAGCTGTGGGCCAAGGGCGAGCGCCGGATCGCCGTCGGCGAGGGCAACGGTCCGGTCAACGCGCTGGACCAGGCGCTGCGGACGGCCCTGGAGGGCACCTACCCGCCGCTGGCCACCTTCGAGTTGGTGGACTACAAGGTCCGCATCCTGGAGGGCCAGCACGGCACCGGCTCCAAGACCCGGGTGCTGATCGAGTCCACCGACGGCACCGCGAGCTGGTCCACGGTCGGTGTGGCCGACAACGTGGTCGCCGCCTCCTGGCTGGCCCTGGAGGACGCGTACACCTACGGCCTGATCCGGGCCGGGCTGGAGCCGGAGGAGCGCTCCGAGCCGTCCGCCTGACCGCTCCCGGCCCGACGGCGGCCCGCCGGACCC
>NZ_JBHZCN010000200.1:0-7052 GCF_042755465.1 Kitasatospora sp. NPDC059160
GCTGCCGCTGCTCGCGCTGCTGATCGCCGTGACCACCACCGGTTTCGGTGCCACCGTGCTCGACACCGTCGACCACGTCCGCACCCGGGCCGCGCGGATCGCCACCGGCGGGGACATCAGCGTCTCCCTGCCCGACTACGCGACCCTCACCGAGTCCTTCACCAAGGCCGCCGACACCCTGCCCGGCGTCCACGCCTCCACCGCGGTCTGGGTCGACAAGGTCCGGGTCCTCGCCGCCGACCAGACCTACACCGACGCCTACCTGGTGATGGTGGTCGACCCGGCGGCCTACGCCGAGATCTCCCGGACCCTCGGGGTCGGCGAGTTCGACCCGGCGAAGCTGGCCGCCGCCCCCGGCGGCCGGGACACCCCGGTGCCCGCCCTGGTCAGCCGCGACCTGGCCAAGCGCCTGACCGCCACCGGGGCGTCCCAGGTGCGCACGGCCAACGGCAACGACCTGCGCCTCGGCGTCGCCGCGACCGTCGGCGCCACCGCCGCCCTGCCCGACCCCGGCGCGCCCTTCGCCGTGGTGGCCGCGGGCCCCGCCTGGGAGCGCCTGCCGGACACCCGGCGGGTGAACAGGTGGTTCGCCGTCGGCGGCGTGGATCCCGAGGCCGTCCGGACGGCGTTGCGCGGCAACGGCGGTGCCCAGCCGGTCGGCATGGCCAAGCTGGTCGCGGACGAGGCCACGGCCGTCGGCAAGGACGCGCACGGCCTGCCCGCCGGTTACGTCGTGCACAGCAGCCGGGACACCGCGGCCGCCCTGGCCGACGATCCGTTGCAGCACGCCGCCGAGCGGCTGTTCTGGTACGCGGCCGCCGCCGGAGCCGGCTACGCCCTGCTCGCCGTCCTGCTGACGCTGTTCCGCGCCGCACCCGAGCGCACCGCCGTTCTCGCCCGCCTGCGCACCATGGGCCTGCGCCCCCGCCAAGGACTCGCACTGATCATCACCGAGGCACTGCCGCAGACCCTCGCGGCCGCCGTCGGCGGCGGCCTGGCCGCCCTCGCGGCCGTCGCCCTGCTCGGCGGCGCCTTCGACATCTCCACCCTCGTCGGCGCCGAGGTCGGCGACGCCATCACCCCCGTCCTGCTCCCCGTCCTGCTGCCCACCACCGGCCTCGCCCTGCTGGTCGGCCTCGGCATCGTCCTGGAGACCCTCATCGCCGGCCGACGCCAGATCGCCACCGAACTCCGCGCCGGGGAACAGGCATGACCCCCGGTCGGGTGGTCGAGGAGGCACCGGGCAGCCCCGGCCTCCCGCCTCCCGTGAAGATCGCGTCGAACTTCCTGTTCGCAGACGACGCACCGGAGTAGCCTGCGACCCGTGAACGAACTGGTGTTCCGGGGCAAGGACTTGTTCCGCCCCTCCAAGTCCCGTCTGGTCGGCGCGCTCGCCTTCCTCGTCCTCATGGTGTCCGTCGGGATAGTGCGCTCCGGGCCGGTGTTCGTGGCCTGGTCGCTCGGCAGCGTCGTGGTGCTGTTCGTGCCGGTCTTCTACAGCTCGTGGCGAGGCTGGAGCCGGGTCGGGCCCGAGGGCGTGACGATCTGCTGGGGGTTCGGGGCCGGGCGCACCTACTCCTGGGCGGAGATCCGCTGGGTCGACGTCCGCACCACCGCGTCCAGCGGCCCGTACGCCGGCTCCGGACCGACCCGCGCGGCGCGGATCCTCACCACGGGCGGGCGTCGGCGCTCACTGCCGGGCCTGTCCTGGAGCCCGCTGTACCCGACCGAGGACTTCGACGTGAACGTCCGGCGGCTGCGCACCTGGTGGGAGTCCAGCACCGAGGAGGCGCAGCGGGTCGAGCCCGGGAAGCAGTTCCGGGACCGGCTGACGCCGACCGCGGTCGCGATCGTCGCCGTCGTCCTGATCATGGTGGTCGGCTGGTTCGTGATCGCCTCGCGGTACTGACCGCCGTCCGCCGTAGCACAGTTGAGCGGGTGCGCTCCCGGCCGGGCCGGGGGCGCACCCGCTGTCGTGCGTCCGGGGGTCAGCGGCGCAGCCCGTCCAGCAGGGTGAGGACGTCCTCGACCGAGCCCGCGGGGTCGGTGACGGGGTAGAGCACGCCGCGCACGGTGCGGCCGGCGTCGAGGACCAGGGTGAGCCGTTTGAGGCGTTCGACGCCCGCGGCGCGGAAGGTGGGCAGCCGAAGCCCGGCGGCGAGTTCCAGGCCGGCGTCGGAGAGCAGCGGGAACGGGATCCGGGCGTGCTCGGCGAAGGCCGCCAGCTGGTCCGGGCGTTGGGTGCTGACGCCGTGGACGACGGTGTCGCGGGCGGCGAACTCGCCCATCCGGTCGCGGTAGGTGCAGGACTCCAGGGTGCAGCCGGGCGCGCCGGGGATGTCGCCCCAGCCGGGCGGCTGGTCGGCCCCGCCCGGGGCGTAGGCGCCGGGGTAGCAGTAGAGCACCGTCCAGGCGTGGTCCGCGGCGACCGGGTCGACCCGTCCGCCGGCGGCGGCGTCGAGTTCCAGTGCGGGCAGCCGGTGGCCGGTGAGGGCCGTGACCCGGCGGGTCTCGGCGGAGTCGGGGGTGCTGGTGGCGGAGAGGGTGCCGTCGCCCAGGACGTAGCGTCCGCCCCAGTCCTGGAGGGCGACCAGGACGGGCAGGAGTCCGCGGCCGCGGTCCGTCAGGTGGTACTCGTAGCGCGGCGGGTGCGGGTGGTAGAGCCGTTTCTCCAGGACGCCGTCGGCGACCAGGGCCTTGAGGCGCTCGGTGAGCACCTTGCGGCTGATGCCGAGTCCGTTCTGCAGGGCGTCGAACTGGTGGGTGCCTCCGGCGACGTCCCTGACCAGGAGCAGGGTCCAGGTGTCCCCGACCACCGTCAGGGCCTGGGAGATCGCGCAGTCGGGGTCCGCCGCTTCCGTGTGCCGCATGATCACCCAGTATAGTGAGTTCCCAAAGGGAACTCACTCGGTCCCGCTGGTGGACCGGTGGCGGCGAAGGGGCGGACGTTGACGACCGAGACGGTGGGCGCGGCGAGAACGGTGGATCCGGCGGGCGGGGACGGGAGCGGGGGCGGCGGAAGCGGCCCCGGGGCGGGGGCGTTCTGGCGCTACTGGACCGCCTCGACCGTCAGCCGGCTCGGCGACCAGGTGACGACGGTGGCCCTGCCGCTGATCGCGGTGGTCACCCTGCACGCCTCGGCCTTCGAGGTCGGACTGATCACGGGCGCCGCCTACGTCGCCTGGCTGGTGATCGGGCTGCCGGCCGGCGTGCTGGTCCAGCGGCTGCCCCTGCGCGGCACCCAGGTGGCGATGGACCTGCTGCGGGCCGCCGCCGTCGCCTCGGTGCCGCTGGCCGCCGCGTTCGGGGTGCTGGGGCTGCCCCAACTGGTCGTGGTGGCCCTGCTGGTCGGCTTCGCGAGCGTGCTCTTCGACGTCGGCAACTCGACCTTCCTGCCCGCCGTCGTCCCCAAGGAGGAGCTGACCGCCCGCAACAGCCTGCTCTCCGGCAGCGTCGCTGCCACCGACCTGGCCGGGCCCTCGCTCGGCGGCGTGCTGGTGCAGCTGGTCGGCGGCGCGGCCTCGATGCTGCTGGACGCCGTCAGCTACCTCGCTTCGGCGGCCCTGCTGGGCACCCTGCCGCCGGTCGCACAGCCCGCCGCCCGGCCGACCGGCGGCGCCGGGATGCGCGAGCAGATCCGCGAGGGCTGGCGGTTCGTCACCCGGCACCCGGTGATCCGGCCCTGCGTGGCCGACGCCACCGCGGTGAACTTCGTCTGCGGCGGGCTGATGACGCTCACCCCGGTCTTCCTGGTCCGCACCCTCGACGCCCCGGCCGCCGCCGTCGGCGCCCTGATGGCCACCGGCGGGCTCGGCAGCCTGCTCGGCGCGGCCGCCACTCCCCGGCTGGTCGCGCGGTTCGGCAGCGGCACCGCGCTGCGCTGGGCGGCCGTGGTCGCCACCGCCTTCGCCCTGCTGCTGCCGCTCGCCGGGCCCGGGTGGGCGACGCTGGTCTTCGCACTCGGCAACGCCGGGTTCTCGGCGGGGGTCGTGGTCACCAGCATCGTGACCCGCACCCACCGGCAGACCCGGACCCCCCCGGAGCTGCTATCCCGGGTGATGGCCACGGTCCGCTTCGTCTCCTGGGGCGCCATCCCGGTCGGCGCCCTGGCCGCCGGGGCCGCCGCCGCGACCTGGGGACCGCGAACGGCGCTGCTCCTGGTCGCCGTGGTCAGCGTGGTGAGCCCGGTGATCCTGCTGGCCGGCCCGATCCGGCGGATGCGCGAGCTGACCTGACCCGGAGCCCGGGGCGGGGGCCGGCGCACGGCCCCCGCCCGCGGGCCCGAGGGCGGTTCAGGAGGCCGTGAAGGTCACCTGGTCGACCGTCCAGAAGGCACTGTTGGTGCCGGTGTAGCGGAACTGGAAGCGGGCGCCGGTGGCGCCGGCCGGGACGGTGACCGGCAGCTGCTCGACGGTGTTGAGGTCGCTGCGGTAGGACTTCACCAGCTGCGGGGTGCCGTTGTCGAAGACCACGTACAGGTCACCGGTCTGCGGGCCGTCCACCTTGTAGTCGGTCGCGAAGGAGAGCGTGCCGCGGCTCAGGCCGGACACCGGGTAGACCGGGCTGATCAGGGTGGAGTCGAACTGCCCGGCGCCGTGCGCCTTGTCGTCCCACTCGTCGGAGTCCGCGACGGCGAACACGTTGCGGGCGCGCACATTGGTCTCGCGGGACTGGTTCAGCTCGGCGGCGGTCCAGAACTCGTCGGTGGCGAAGGCCCAGCCGCGCCACTCGGTCACACCGCCGCTGGGCATCCGGGAGTTGTCGATGCTCCAGCCGGCCGGCGGGGTGTGGGTCCAGCCCTTCACCCCGGCCGGGATGCCGGTCTCGTCGACCCGGGTCTGCAGGTTCGGGCGCAGCGCGTCGAAGGCGTCCGGGGTGATCTCGTCGATCGGCCGGCCGTCGAGCTTCCAGGCGGGGTCGACGGCGACGCCCTCGTGCTTGAGGACGGTGGGGGCGATGTCGACCGGCTTGACGTCGTAGCGGCGCGAGCCGGGGGCGCAGCCGGCGCCGTCGGCGATCAGGAAGGTCTGCCGCTCGTTGGCGCTGTTGCCGCCGTGGCCGCCCGCGTCGGTGTGGCCGTGGTCGGTGGTGACGACGATCAGCCAGTCCTCGGAGCCGTACGTGGGGCGGGACTTGACGGCCTGCACGACCTGGCCGACCAGGCCGTCCACGGTGTGGATGGCGGACAGGTAGTCGGCGCTGGCGCCGCCGTGGGCGTGGCCGGCCTCGTCGACGCCGTCGAAGTGCAGGAAGGTCTCGTCGGGGTTGCCGTGGGCGAGGTAGTCCGCGGCGTCGGTGGCGGTCTTGCCGTCGTTCTCGCTCTCCGGGATGCGCAGGTCGGCGCGGCCGTTGAAGACGTTGGCGGTGATGGGGTTCCAGGAGCCGATCACCAGGGTGGAGTTGCCGGGGTCGGCGGCCTCCAGGCGGGTGGCGTAGTCGGGGTACAGGTCGAAGCGGGCGCCGGTGAAGGCGTTGTCCTTGACCTTGTGCTTGTCGGGCCACACGCCGGTGGCGATGGTGGACCAGCCCGGGCCGGACAGGGTGGGCGCCAGCGGGTTGGCGTACAGGTTGCTGGTGGCGGTCAGGCCGCCCGCCATCAGGGCCTTGAGGTTGGGCGCGTCGGCGGTGAGCAGCTTGTCGTAGCGGGTGCCGTCGACGCCGATGACCAGGGTCTTGGCCTGCTTGGTGCCGTTCGGCAGGCCCTGGTACGAGCCGTCGGCCGCGACCGCGGCGGCCGCACCGGTGGCGGCGGACGCGGTCACGGCGGTGGCGGCGGACGCGGAGAGCGGGATCAGCGCGGCGACGGTCGCGGCGACCGTGGCGGTGGCGAGGGCCGTGCTGCGGATGGAGCGGGAGGTGCGCAAGGGGGGCTCCCAACTGGGCATCGGTTCGGTGCAGTTGCACCAGCACCGAGAGTGGGGCGGCCGGGCGAGCACGAACCCTTGGCGAATCCACGGCGGCATGAACAACGGTCGAAATTCAGTCCAGACCGGTTATCGTTTCGTGACCTTCGCCCGGCCGCCGAACCCCCCGCCCCGGCCGCTCGATAGGCTTGCGCGGTGAACCAGCCCACCCCCCGGCCCGGCCCGGAACCCGCCCGCGCCGGCGTCCCCGAGCACGGCCGGGTGCCCAAGTACTACCTGGTCAAGGAGCGGCTGGAGGAGCTCCTCGGCGAGCTCGGCCCGGGCGGCCGGCTGCCCACCGAGGCCGACCTGGCGCAGCGTCACGGCGTCGCCCGCGCGACGGTCCGCCAGGCCCTGCGCGAGCTCCTGCTGGAGGGCCGACTGCGCCGCCAGGGGCGCGGCACGGTCGTCGCCGGACCGAAGATCGAGCAGCCGCTGTCCCTCACCAGCTACACCGAGGGCGTCACCCGCCAGGGCCTGCGCCCCGGCCGCACCCTGATCACCCTCGACCGCCTGGCCGCCGACCCCGCGCTGGCCGGGCGCCTGGCCGTCGCCGAGGGCGAACCGCTCTGGCACCTGGAACGCGTGCTGCGCGCCGACGAGGAGCGCGTCGGACTGGAGTCCACCTACGTGCCGGTGGCCCGAGTACCCGACCTGGCGACGGACTTCGACCCCGAGGGCTCCTTCTACGGCTACCTGCGCGCGCACGGCGTCCACCTCGGCACCGCCGACGAGCGGATCGAGACCGTCCTGGCCACCCCGCGCGAGGCCCTGCTGATCGGCACCCCGCCCGCGCTGCCGATGCTGCTGCTGCACCGCCGCAGCCTCGACGCCGACGGCTGCCCGCTGGAACTGGTCCGCGCCCTCTACCGGGGCGACCGGTTCAGCTTCACCCTCGCCCTCGGCGCCCCGCCGCCCGGGGACGCCGAGCGGCCCTGACCGGCCGGGCCCGGCGGACCCGACCCCGGCGGACCCGACCTCAGCGGAACGCGGCGACGTTGCGCGCGGCCCAGTCCGCGAAGGACCGCGGCGGCCGACCGAGGACCCGCTCGACGTCCGGGCTGATCCGGGTCTCGGCCGGGCTGGGCGAGCCGAGGATGTCCAGGGTGTCGTCGGCCAGCTCCGCCGGCATGGCCCGGGCCATGCCGG
>NZ_JBHZCN010000201.1:0-6729 GCF_042755465.1 Kitasatospora sp. NPDC059160
GTCGTCCGACAACACCAACTCGACCTTTGGTCGACCCGTCCGCACCATAGGATCAGTCTATATTTATGAATGAAATTCCAGACTCAGGACACTAGACCGCGAGCGCCGTCGCCGGGACCTGCCCCGTGCCGCGGTACAGCCAGGCCCGCTCGGAGGCCGACCACACGCTGGTGGTGAGCAGGTAGAGCGCGGCGGCCACCGGCACCAGCATCGCGAAGACCACCGACGCGAAGGACAGGTACGGCAGCAGCGCCGCCCCCGGCTGCGGGGTGGTCTGCGCGGCCGCCGCGCGCCGGGCCCGGCGGTAGTTGACGTACCCGACCGCCGCCAGCCCGGCGTACAGCAGGCCGAACACCGCGAACTGTCCGGCGCCCTGCGCGTTCCCGACGTGCAGGCCCAGCGGCACCCCGAACAGGGTGTGGTCCAGCAGGTCGTTCGGGGTGGTGAAGAGCCGGTACATCACCGAGAAGAACGGGATCTGCACCAGCATCGGCAGGCAGCCCGCGAACGGCGAGACCTGCTCCTCCCGGTACAGCTCCGCGAGCGCCTCGCGCGCCTTCTCCGGGTTCTTCTTGTGCTTCGCGTTCAGCGCGGCGACCTTCGGCGCCAGCTTCGAGCGGGCCTTCTCCCCGCGCGCCGCCGCCCGCGCCAGCGGGTGCAGGCAGAGCCGCACGGCGAGCACGAACAGGACGATCGCCAGTGCCGTCGGCAGGGCGTGGGCGAGGGTGGCGACCGCGGCGTGGGCGACGGTGACGGCCGGGTCGAGAACAGACAGGACGGACATGGTGAAGCGAGCCCTCCGGGGTCTCAGAACATGAGTGATCGGCGGAGGACGGCCGCGAAGAAGGTACGGGCAGCCGCGGAAACGCGGGCACCGTACGGGAGAACTGCGGGACTACGCGGCCGCCGGGGCCGCTCCCGGCGCCCTGGGGCGTCGCCTGCCCCGGGCGTCCGGATCACGCTGCGGAAGGAACGCCGTACGGAACGCCCGGCGTCGCAGCACCCCGCTGCGCACCGCGGCCGGGGCCCGTGCCCCCAACAACCGCGCCCCGGCGAGGGCCCCCGCGACCGCCCCGGCCACCAGGACCATCGCCGCCACGGCGGCGACGGACGCGAGCCCGCCGCCCTCGGTCACCAACTGCCCGGTCAACACCCGGAGCAGGCCCAGCACCATCGCGACGAACTCCACGGCGGGCCCCCCTCTCGATGTCTTCCCGGCTCCGGACGTTCAGCACGACGATCCTACGACCTCCCGGGTCCCCGCGGTACAGGGGAATTCCTCACGGAGCATCCACCGCGTGCACCCACACCCGCGTCGCGCCGTCCGCCTCCACCGTCAGCCAGACCGACTCCGCGAGGCGCTTGCCGTGACCGGGCAGCGGCCCGGCGACGACGGAACCGTGGCGCAACGCCCCCGCCGCCTTCGGGTCCGGCGCCCCCGCCTGACGGAACCCCTCCGACACACCGGTCCCGAGGTCTGTCCCGGCGCCCGGACTCACCGGGATCCCCAGCCCGTTCAGGAACCCCCATTCCTCTCCCGGAGGCAGCCGGAAGGACAGGAACGCCGAGTCGTCCTGGAACCCCTGCCGGTACGCCCACCGCAGCTCACCCGCCGACGCCGGCGGCTGCACCCGTGCGAACTCCGTGACCCGCTCCGCCGTGACCGCCATCCACGCCCCGGGCCGTCCACCGTCCGCCGCCGGATTCCGGTCCCACTCCCGCAACCAGTACAGGCCCCCCACCGCGCCCACCACCAGAACCAACGGGAGCAGGACACCCAGAAGGAGCGTCCGTCCTTGCCGTCGCCTCACCGTCCCCGCCTCACGGCCTCGCCCCGCGCGGCCCCCCGGCCCCCTGGAAGTCGGTGCCGCTCACGGGACCGCCCTCCCCGTCGTCGAGCCGGACGGTGACCGGCCGGGTCCTGCCGACGATGTCGTACTCCTTGGCCAGCCCGGTCCGGTGCAGGCTCGCCATGTCGGCGTCCGTGACGTCCGTACCGGCGATCGGCGTGCTCTTGCCCGGGTCCCAGTTGTAACGGTCCCAGACATTGACCTGGTACTGCAGGGAGACCCGGGGCTTCCCGTCCGGCCCCGGGACGGCCGTCACCACCCCGGACGTGAGGTACGGATGACTCCCGACCGCCAGGTACCAGTTGCGGTCACCGAACGTGCGGTGGGCGACCGGGCTCTCCACGGGGACCGAGACCGGAGCCCCTCCCGACTTCTCGAACGCGTCCAACGCGGCCTGCCGCCACTGGGCCGTGTTGGCGGCCAGTTGGACGCCCGCGTCCGCCTTGAAGCCGGCGTCGTCGCCGAGCATGCGGTCGACATCCACGGTGAGGGGCGTGCCGGTGCCGTCCAGGTAGTGCGCCATGTTGACGGAGGCATCCGGGTAGCCGACGAGTGAGCCGCCGGCGACGAGGGCGAGGGCCGTCGCCCGGACGTTCTGCTCGTGCAGGCCCGGCTCCCGGACCTTCCACGGCCCGGCGCCTTCGTCCGCTTTCGACCACTCGTAGTCGGTCGGGCCCAGGATCCCCGCCCCGACCAGCTTCGGTGAGTCGGAGGCGAGCAGCCCGGCCCGTACGGCGGGGTCGAGGGCTGCCCACCACGCCTTCAGGTCGCCGGGGTTGCTCGGCATGCCCGCAGCCGTCTCCAGGTCCCCCCGGGCGTTGCCGAGCCCGTCGGGATGCGTCGCCGGGTCGACCTCCTCCGGGTCGAGCGCGCGCAGGGCGGCGGCCACGGCACCGTCTGCCTCGGTGGCCGCCGTCACGGCCGCGGTCATGACCTGCACGTACTGCTGGACTTCGTCCCACTTCCGCTTCTGGTACGCCACCGTCTCGGGGTCGTTCCGCTCCTCGCGGGAGAGAGCGGGCAGCGTGACCGAGCCGTCGGCGGCCACGGTCGCGCCCAGGGCCTCCGCGTCGCCGATCGCGCGGAGCAGCTTCTTCCTGGCTTCGGCGAAGCTCCTGCCGGCGCGGTGCAGAGCCGCGGAGACAGCCAGGGCCTCGAAGTGGAAGGCCGCCAACTCGTCGGCCAGGAAACCGATTTCCCGGGTCGCTTCGTCGGCCGCCGCACCGGTCCAGGGCCGGCTGTCGGACGGTTGGGCGTAGGGCCCGCCGCTCCCACCCGTCAGCGGGTGCAGGACTCCCGAGCGGACCTGGCCGGCGAGGTGCTCCAGATGACCGGAGAGGCCGGTCCAGGTGTCGCCCGCGTGGTCGAGCGACTCGAAGGACGCCGAGCGGAGCTGGGTGAAGGACACCATGGTTCACGGCCCCTTGAAGGCGGTGGCGGTGGAGGAGTCGGTGGCGTGGTAGCTGCGTGCCGTGGCGTCCAGACGGTCGGCCGTCAGGCCGAGCCGGTTGTCGAGGCTGGTCCAGCGGGCCTTCCACCAGGTGAGCGCCTGGGACAGGGCCGGCCCGCTGGCCCACCCCTCGGCCAAGGCCTGGACGGCCGCCGCCGTGTCCGGTTCGACGCGGGTGACGGAGGACTTGAGCTCGCCACGTAGCCGCCGCGCTTCACCGGCGGTCTGCTGGAGCACACCCGGCTGTACGAGGACGGGGGCGCCCGCGCCGACGGTGCCCGCCCACGGACCGGTGGGGCGGGGCAGGACGGTCGCCGGTGGAGCGTCCTGGCCGTAAAGCCAGGGGTTCTGGTCCTTCTCGTCGGTGCCGGTCATGACGGGGAGCCCCCCTCTGCGTGCTCGATCGGTATTCGAACGTAGCCGATCGACCGGGGCGGCGAGGCGTGAATCCGTGAACGCGCGGGGTGTAGCCGTCGGTGCTACGCGGGGCTACCGTGGAAGACATGAGGACGATTACCCAGCGGGAGTTCCGGAACAACTCCGCCGCGGTGATGGACGCGGTGGAGGCCGGTGAGACCTTCCACATCACCAGGAACGGGGTCGAGGTCGCGGAGCTGCGGCCGGTGTCCGGGCGGCGGCGGCTCACGGCGGAGGAGCTGGTGGCGCGGCACGTGAAGTTGCCGCGGGTGGACTACCAGGAGATGCGTAAGGAGGCCGAGGAGTACTTCGGGCCCGAGGAGCTCGTCGGGGACGAGGGCGACGACCCGTTCGAGCGGCGGCGTGGCTGAGCGCCGGAGGGCGTCCCGGCGGCGGCCCGCCGGGGTGCTCGACACCTGTGTGTACATCGACCTGGCGCTGCTCAGCCCCGGGGACCTGCCCGCCGTGCCGGAGCTGACCGCGATCACCTTCGCCGAACTCCAGCAGGGCGTCTCGATGGCCCGCGACCCGATCAGCCGGGCGGCCCGGCTGGAGGTGCTCGGCGCGGCGATGGCCGACTTCGACCCGCTGCCCTTCGACGCGGCCGCCGCCGCCCGCTACGGGACCCTCGTCACCCTGACCATCGCCGCCGGACGGCAGCCGCGCCCGCGCCGGATCGACCTGATGATCGCCGCCGTCGCCTCCGCCCACGGGCTGCCGCTGTACACCCGCAACGTGGCGGACTTCCGGGGGCTGGGCTCGGCGGTGGAGGTCATCGGGGTGTGAGGGCGGCCGAGGCCGCCACGGCCTCGGCCTGCCGCATCCGCCGCATCCGCCGCGCCCGCCGCGCCCGCCGCCGCCGGGAGGTGGTCAACCCAGCCGGATCGTGCGGCCGGTGGCCGCGGAGGTGCGGGCGGCCTCCAGGACGGTGAGGGTGGCCACCGCGTCGCGCGGGTCGACCGGGGGCGGGGTGCCGGGGGTGGCCAGGGCGGCGGCGATGCCGGCGTAGAAGGCGGGGTAGTCGCCCGGGTCGGTGGGCAGGGAGATCTCGGACCCGTCGCTGCCCAGGGTGCCGTGGTGCTCGGGCAGGTCGGCGCCCCACGGGTGGGTACCGTCCGGGCGGCGGCCCGACCGCAGGTCGGCCTCCTGCGGGTCCATGCCGTGCTTGACGTACCCGGCGGTGTCGCCGAGCACCCGCAGCCGGGGGCCGATCAGCGGGGTGATGGCGCTGGTCCACAGGTGCGAGCGGGTGCCGCAGGCGTGGGTCAGGGCGACGAAGGCGTCGTCGTCCACCACCGCGCCGTCCCGCCGCACGTCGATCTCCGCGTAGACCGTCTCGACCGGCCCGAACAGGGTGAGCGCCTGGTCGACCAGGTGACTGCCCAGGTCGTACAGGGTGCCGCCGACCTCGGCCGGGTCGGCGAGCTCGCGCCAGCCCGGCTTGGGCTTCGGGCGGAACCGCTCGAACCGGGACTCGAAGCGGTGCACCCGGCCGAGCGCGCCGCCGCGCACCAGTCGGCTCGCGGTGAGGAAGTCGCCGTCCCAGCGCCGGTTCTGGAACACCGACAGCAGGACGCCCCGCTCCTCGGCCAGCCGGCACAGCTCCAGCGCCTCCGCGGCGGTGCCGGCCAGCGGCTTGTCCACCACGGTGGCCAGGCCGGCCCGCAGGGCGGCGCGGGCCAGCGGGGCGTGGGTGCGGTTGGGCGAGGCGACGACCACCAGGTCCAGCGCGTCCGGGTCGGCGAGCAACTGCTCGGGGGTGTCGAGGGCGCGGGCGTCCGGGTGCTCGCGGCGCAGCTGCTCCCGGCGCTCCGGGTTGGCGGTGACCACGGCGTCCAGCCGCAGCCCGGGCGTGGTGGCGATGAGCGGGGCGTGGAAGGCGGAGCCGGCCAGGCCGTAGCCGATCAGGCCGACGCGGAGGGGGCGGGGGGCGGTCAGCGGGTTCATACGGCCCACTCAATCACGGGGTGCCCCTTTGCTCCCGGTTCCCCGCTGCTCCCGCTGCCCGTCCGTCGGCCGTCGCGTCCCCTTGGACGGGACGTTCTGTCTCCGGCCATCCGTGCGGATTAGGCTGTGGCGCGTCAGGGCCCCACCGCAAGACTTGCAACATTCCGGGAGACACGCACGTGGCAGACCGCAAGCCCATCGAGTCCTGGCTGACCGACATGGACGGTGTCCTCATCCACGAGGGCACGCCGATCCCCGGGGCGGAGGAGTTCCTCCGCCGGCTGCGGGAGTCCGGCAAGCCCTTCCTCGTCCTCACCAACAACTCCATCTACACCCCGCGCGACCTGAGCGCCCGGCTGGCCGGGATGGGCCTGGAGGTGCCGGAGGAGTGCATCTGGACCTCGGCCCTGGCCACCGCCAAGTTCCTCAAGAGCCAGCGCCCGAACGGCACCGCGTACGTGATCGGTGAGGCCGGCCTCACCACGGCGCTCTACCAGGCCGGGTACGTGCTGACCGACAACAACCCGGACTACGTCGTGCTCGGCGAGACCCGGACCTACTCCTTCGAGGCGCTGACCAAGGCGATCCGCCTGATCAACGCGGGCGCCCGGTTCATCTGCACCAACCCGGACGAGACCGGCCCCTCCACCGAGGGCGTGCTGCCGGCCACCGGCTCGGTCGCGGCCCTGATCACCAAGGCCACCGGCGTGGACCCGTACTTCGTCGGCAAGCCCAACCCGCTGATGATGCGCGAGGCGCTCAACACCGCCGGCGCCCACTCGGAGACCGCCGTGATGATCGGCGACCGGATGGACACCGACATCGTCGCGGGCATGGAGGCCGGCATGGAGACCATCCTGGTGCTCACCGGCCTGACCTCCGCCGGCGACGTGGAGCGCTTCCCGTACCGGCCGACCCGGGTGGTCACGTCGATCGCGGACCTGGTCGAGCTCGTCTAACCTCTGCGGTGCAGTCGCGGGGCCCCCCCCCCCCCCCCCGCGCGGGGGGGGGGGGGGGGGGGGGCGGGGGGGGGGGGGGGGGGGGTTGACCGGCGGGGGGACCCAC
>NZ_JBHZCN010000202.1:0-6707 GCF_042755465.1 Kitasatospora sp. NPDC059160
GCCCGCCCCCCCGCCGGGCCCCGGCTGCCGCCGGTGGGGTGGGGGCCCCCGGTGGCCTCCCCCGCCCCCGCGGGGCACCGGCCGCCCCCCCACCCGTACGCGACGGGTGGGCGGCCGAGTCGCGTTCACGGCAGGAAGGCCGTGCGGACGTGCGCCAGGTAGGCCTCGGGCCCGGGGTACGGCCGGTCCTGGGCCCCGGGCCGGTGCAGGTCGAGCCAGCCGTCCGGGTGCAGCCGCAGGGTCGTGGTGGCCGCCCGGCCGCCCGCAGGGCCGTCGTGATCGTCGAGGGAGAGCGGGCCGAGGACGGGCACGGCGGCCGGGAACATCGCGCGGGCCCCGGCCGCCGTCGCCGCGGGCGGGTGGCCGGTGCGGTTGGCGCTGCTCACGTACAGCACCGGGTGGTCCGCGAGCAGCGGGAGCAGGGGTTCCCAGCGGGCGCCGAACAGCAGGGTCCAGCCGTCCCGGGTGGCGGGGGCCAGCCAGTCGGGCCGCGCCGCGCCCGGGAGCAGTGGGAGCAGCGGGAGCAGCAGGGTCACCCGCTCCTCGGTGAGCAGCCGGCGGGCGGCGGCGGCCAGGGCGGGGGAGAGGTCGAGGGCGGCGCCGAGCCGCGCCAGGGTGCCCGGGTCGTGCGCCCAGAGGGCGACGGCCTGCTCGGCGGGGCGGCCCTTGGCGGTGTTGACGGCCCGTGGGTCGGTGCCGGCCACGACGTGGGTCAGCGGGGCCGGGTTGGGCAGCACCACCGCGGTGCCGCGCCGCAGGGCCGCCCGGGCGCCGTCGAGGTCGACCGTCCCGCCGGTCCCGCCGGTCCCGCCGGTCTCGACCGTGCCGGCGGTCATGCCGATGCCCCGGTCGGCGCGGAGCGGAGGCCGACCAGGTAGGCGGCGAAGGCCGCGTCCTCGACGACGGCCCGGCCGGTGCGGTAGGCTCGGGACTTCACCCAGGCCAGCGCGGCCCGGGCCTGCTGCTCGTCGAGCTCGTGGCCGAGCTGGTCGGCGACGGCCCGGACCACCCGGAGGCTGGCCAGCTGGGTGAGCACCACGCTCGGGGCGATCCCCAGTACGGCCTCGGGGTCGAAGGGCTGGAACAGCTGCGGGTGGACGAAGGGCGTGCCGGTGGAGATCGTGCCGACCCCGCTGCCGACGACGGGGGTGGTGACGCCCAGTGGGACGCCGGTCTCCCCGGAGACGGACCGGGCGAGCTGCGGCAGTGCGGTGAGGTCCGGGGCGGTCCACCAGGCGGGGGTGTCGTCGCCCAGCAGCCGCGCCGCCCGGGCCGGGTCGTGGGCGAGCAGGAACAGCAGCTGTTCGGTGGCTGCCATGCCGCTGCGTTCGGCGATCCCCAGCCAGGAGGCGGACACCACCCGGACGCCCGCCCGCAGTGCCTCCAGGGTGTTGGCCAGGCCGAGGCCGAGGTCGTTGTGCAGGTGGCAGCCCAGGACGACGTCGTCATCGGCCGCCGCCCGGACCCGGCCGAACAACTCGGCTGCTTCGTAGGGAAGTTGGATGCCGACGGTGTCGGCCAGCAGCACGGTGCCGGCCCCGGCGGCGGTCAGCGCGCCCGCGTGGTCGGCCAGCAGGCCGTGGTCGGCGCGGGAGGCGTCGGCGAGGCAGAGGTCGACGGCGACCCCGTCGTCCAGGGCGCGGGCCTCCTCGATCAGGGCGGCCGCCGACTCCAGGGCCTCCCGGGCCGGCCGGTGGGTCATCGTCCGGGCCATCGGCTCGGAGGCGGGGACGACCACCATGACCCGGGCGTGCGCGGTGCCCCGCACCGAGGCCACCGCCTGCCGGACGTCCGCCGCCCGGCCCCGGCACACGGCGGCGACGCTGACCGTGCCCTCGGCCTCCACGGCGACCCGCCGCACCGCCTCGTACTCCTCCTCGCACACCGCCGGGAAGCCGGCCGCGAACACCACGTGCCGGGGCCCGTCCGCGCCGAACATCCGGCCCTGCTCGCGGGCCAGCCGGACCCGGAACGCGGCCGACATCAGTGTCTTGGCCTGGGCGCCGTCGCGCGCCGGCTCCTCCCACAGCACCACCCGGCCCGCCCGCGCGGACTCCCGTATGACGTCCCGCTCCATCGCAACCCCCGAACCCGCCCGGCCCTCCGCCGACGGAGGGCGATCAGGTCAGGACTCTAGGCCGCGGGCGGCCGATCGGTCCGGAGTTCGTGGATCCGCTTGCCGAGGGGAGAGTTCGGGGGTAGAGGGAATCAGGAGAGGAGTGGGACCGACCTGGCCACCACCCCGGCGGGCGGCGCCTCGACGGCCAGCAGCCGCCGGTCCGGCCCGGCGCCGTTGTCCGGGGTGCCCGCTGTGGGCCGGGCGGAGCCGCAGCGCTGGAGTTCGACGTCGGTGAGCGGGCCGGTGCGCTGGAAGTACCGGTCCGGCAGGGAGGTGGCCGGGACGTCGAAGGTCGCGTCCAGCCGGTACTTGTTGCGGGCGTTGCTGAAACTGCCCGCCACCCGCTCCCGGGCCGGCTGCACCTCGATCCAACTCACCTCGCCCGGCTGGATGGTGGGGTTGAGCGCCTTGGTGCCGGTCCGGCTCCAGGTGAGCGGGTTGCCGGTGGAGACGGCCGCCGTGTTGCCGCCCGCGGCGCTGAACCCGGCGGCGGCCTGAGCGGCCAGGTTGGGCCGGCTCTGCGAGATGTCGGAGCGGCTGGGGGTCAGCGGGGTGCCCTTGAGCGCGTAGTACTGGGTGAGGTTGTCGTACGGCGGCTCGGTGACCTCGATCCTCCGGTCGTCGACGACGGCGTTGCGGCTGCAGTTGACGTAGACCTCGCCGACGATCCTGGTCTGGCCGTAGTACTGGTAGGAGGAGCCCTTGTCCACGGTGAACACGCAGTTGGTCGGCGAGCCCTCGCAGTCGTCCACCGCGATGCCCGGCTCCAGCGGTTCGTTGCCCTTGTAGGCCTTGGGGCCGGGCAGTTGCTCCTTGCGGACCTTCTGGTCGACCGGGGCGGGGGACTGCCGGGCGGTGACGTTGGTGATCAGCGGGCCGCAGGAGCGCGAGTCGCGCTGCTCGGCGGAGTCGAAGGAGACCATCGGGTTGTCCTCGGGCGCGTCGAAGCCGAAGGTCCGCCCGGTGGTCCAGTTGGCGGTGCCGACCGTGTCGGTGCCCTTGGTGGTGACCGTCGGGTCCGGCGGGTTCCCCGGGGCGATCAGCGAGACGTTGTACGTCTGGCCGTCCTTGAGCTGCGCGGAGGTGCAGCGCCGGTCCACGCCCGGGCTGTCGTCCCAGCTCAGCGTGACGTGCGAGCCCGCCTTCACGCCCCACAGCCGGGTGCGCAGGGCGAGCGCCGCGCCGTTCCAGTTGAGCGAGGCCGCCTGGTAGCCGGCGGGGTGCTGGGCGAGGGCCTTGCCGAAGACCACCGCGTTGTTCTCCGGCGACCAGTCGGCGTGCCCGGCGGCGGTGCCGTTGTCGGGCGCGACGGGCTGGGCGAAGGTGCCGTTGGCCACCGGGACGTCCACCGTGTCGGCGGCGTGCGCCGACGGGGCGGCGGCGAGGAGGAGGCCGGCGACGGCCAGTGGGGACCCGGCGCGGAGCAGGAGGCGGCGCCCCATCAGCAGACCCACCAGTCGCTCGGCGGGACCACGGCGTCGCCGGGTTTGACCCCGTCGGTCAGCGCGTTGGGCAGGGTGCACAGCTCGGAGGCGGCCTTGTTCGGGTCCTCGTCGCGGGGGACCTTGTTGAAGTCCTCCACCGCCTGGGTCTCCTTGGCGATGCCGTCGTTCTGCGCCTTGCCGTCCCCGGCGACGCTCGCCAGGCAGTCCTTGTTGCTGGGCGGGCACTTGGAGATCTGCTGCTTGTTGTCGGCGACGTCCTTGCAGGAGGGGCTGTCCTTCGCATCGCCTGCGCAGGGGTCGTTGGCCTTGGAGGGCTGCGGCGGACCGAGTGGCGGGGCGGTCTGGGTGGCCGCGACATTGGCGATCAGCGGGCCGCAACCGACGTTCTCGGTGCTGGTCGACGTGAAGGTGATCTTGGGGTCGTCCTCGGCGGTGGTGAAGGAGTACGTCCGGCCGAGGAACCAGTTGGCCTTTCCGTTGGGGTCGTTGGTGGTGAAGCTGCCCGGTGTGTTGGCATCGCCCGCCACCGTCACGGTGTACGGCCGTCTGGCGACACCCTGAGCCACGCACTTGTCCGGGTTGTCGTCCCAGCTCAGCGTGACCGTGGCGCCGGTGCGGACACCGCGCAGGCGGGTGCTGAGCGGGACGGCGGCGTTGCCCCGGGCGGTGAGGGCCGCCTGGTAGTTCCTGGGGTGCTCCGCCCGGGCGGCCGAGGCGAGACCGGTACCGCTCCAACCGTCCACGGTGGAGCCGAAGCTCTGGCCCGCGGGCACGGTGGGGGAGGAGAACGTCCCGTTCACCACCACGACGGGCTCGGTGTCCACCGCCCCCGCCGGAGTGGGGGTCGCCAGGGCGATGGTGCCACCGAGGGTGACGGCTAGAAGTCTGGCTCGTTGCGCTCGCAGCACGGTCTCTCCCACTGAATTCGGCGGACGTGTTGGGCAGTTGCGATCCATGGCGATCGATGATCACCGGGCCCCGGCGGTCCATGCTTCGGGTCCCGGTCACGGTCCGCAACAGCTGACGGTCCGATAGGGCGACGGCGAACGATCGGGCTGAGCCAACAAGGTGGAAACCCGTTCGATCCCGCACGACCCTTCCGATCATGGGGCAGGTATTCCGGGAATCCGATCTTCATTCCCGCCCTGGCCGCGCGGCCGTGCCGTCGCGCGGCCCGCACCGTGAGGGACGCCATGTCACCCCTGTCCGGAACGGCCCGAGCCCCGAAGGTCTGCGTTCTGCTGCTCGCCCTGCCCCTGCTGGGTGCGGCCCCCGCCGTCGCGGCCGCCCCGGCCGGGGTGCGCCCGGTGTCGCCCTGCGGCGCTGCCGCCCAGCCCCACCACCGGCCGCTGCCGCCGCCTCCGCCGGCCATCGGCGAGCCGGTCCGGCGCGCCGCCCCGGCGCGCCCCTGCCTCTGACGCGCTGACGCACCGCCAGTACGACCCCGAGCGGCGGCAGCCCCCTGCCGTCGCCCGGGCATCCCCATGCCCCCGTACCCGCCCGAACGTGAGGACGAGATGCACCCGCTGCACCGCAAGCTCCGCGCCCTGCCCGCGACCGCCGCCCCCGCCCTGGTGGCGAGCCTGGCCCTGCTGGGATCCGTCGCGCTGCCCACCTCCGCCGCCTCCGCGTACGACCTGCGGCTGCGCGCCTGGGGGCTGAACACCAGCGGACAGCTGGGCGACGGCACCAAGACCCAGCGGCTCACCCCGACCTCCGTGGTCGGGCTGTCCGGGGCCGAGCTCAACGCCGTCGCCGCCGGGGGCACCGGCGGCTCCACCGGCAGCGGCTTCGGCCTCGCCCTGCTCGCCAACGGCACCGTCGAGGGCTGGGGCAAGAACGACAAGGGCCAACTGGGCAACGGCGCCACCAGCACCACCGACGAGTGGGCGGTGCCCGGCCTGGTCGCCGGGCTGGGCGGCGTCGACGCGATCGCCGCGGGCGGCTCGCACGCCCTGGCGCTGCTCAAGGACGGCACGGTGAAGGCCTGGGGCCTCAACGACAAGGGCCAGCTCGGCGACGGCACCATCGTCAACGCCAACATCCCGGTGACCGTGGCCGGGTTGGAGGACGTCAAGGCGATCGCCGCCGGCGACACGTTCAGCATGGCCCTGCTCAGGGACGGCACGGTGAAGACCTGGGGCAACAACGACAAGGGGCAGCTGGGCATCATGCCCAAGCCGGCCAAGTCGACCGACGCCCCGCCCAAGCCCGCCCCCACCACCCGCAACACGGCCGTCCTGGTGCCCGAGTTGACCACCGTCAAGGGCATCACCGCGGGTGCCTCGCACGCCCTCGCGCTCCTCGCCGACGGCACCGTGATGTCCTGGGGCCTGAACGACAAGGGGCAGCTGGGCGACGACACGATCGTCGACAAGCCGTACCCCGTCCCGGTCCTGGAGCTCAAGAACGTCACCGCGCTCTCCGCGGGCGCCTCGCACACCATCGCCCTGCTCCAGGACCGCACCCTGCGCGGCTGGGGCCTGAACGACAAGGGCCAGGTCGGCGACGGCACCACCACCCAGCGCAACACCAGCGTGCCGATCCCCGGCGTGAGCGCCGTGGCCGGCATCGCCTCCGGCGCCGCCCACAACCTGGCGGTGCTCGGCGACGGCACCGTCCAGTCCTGGGGCCTGAACGACAAGGGCCAGCTGGGCGACGGCACCACCACCCAGCGCCTCACCCCGGTGCAGGTGCTGGCCAAGTCCGGCAGCGTCGCCATGGTCGCCGCCCCCTCCAACGGCAGTTTCAGCCTGGCGCGCTGACCTCCCACCCCTTCATCAGGAAGGCAGCACATGACGAACTCCCCTACCGCGCACCGGAACCGGCTGCGCCCGGCGCTCGCCGCAGCGGTGGCCGCGCTGACCGCACTCGGCCTGGCGGCAGTGCCGGCCGGCACCGCGCACGCCCAGGAGAAGCGACTCAAGGCCTGGGGCAACAACCGCTCCGGCCAGCTCGGTGACGGCACTTGGACGGACTTCCGCACCACCGCCACCACCGTGCTGGGGCTGACCAGCGCCGAGGTGGTGAGGATCGCCGCCGGTGGCGCCGGCCCGACCAACGGCCACGGCCTGGCGCTGCTGACCGACCGTACGGTCCAGTCCTGGGGCTCCAACAACTCCGGCCAGCTGGGCGACGGTTCG
>NZ_JBHZCN010000203.1:0-6644 GCF_042755465.1 Kitasatospora sp. NPDC059160
CGGGGGCGTGGAGGGGTTGGGGGGGGGTGGGTTGGGGGGGTGGGGGCGAGGGGGGGGGGGGGGGGGGGCGCTTCGGCGGCCGCGCCCCCCCCGACCGCCTCAGGCCGCGGCGACCAGCACCCCGGCCGGCTCCAGGGCCAGCGCCAGCACCTCGCGCACGTCGGCCACCGGGTGGACGGTGAGCCGCTCCAGCACCTCGGCCGGGACGTCGTCCAGGTCGGCCTCGTTGCGCTTGGGGATGATCACCGTGGTGACGCCGGCCCGGTCGGCGGCGAGCAGCTTCTGCTTCACCCCGCCGATCGGCAGCACCCGCCCGGTCAGCGACACCTCGCCCGTCATCGCCACGTCGGTGCGCACCTTGCGGCCGGAGAGCAGCGAGGCCAGCGCCGTGGTCATGGTGATGCCGGCGCTCGGCCCGTCCTTGGGGACGGCCCCGGCCGGGACGTGCAGGTGCACGCCGCGGTCGCGCAGCGAGGTGACCGGCAGTTCCAGCTCGGCGCCGCGCGAGCGGAGGTAGGAGAGCGCGATGTGCGCGGACTCCTTCATCACGTCGCCCAGCTGCCCGGTCAGGGTCAGCCCGGTGCCGCCCGTCTCGGCGTCGGCCAGCGAGGCCTCGATGTAGAGGACGTCGCCGCCGGCGCCGGTGACGGCGAGGCCGGTGGCCACCCCCGGGACGGCGGTGCGCCGCTCGGCGGGTGCCTGGGCGGCCTCCGGCACGTGGTGCGGGCGGCCGATCAGGGCGGGCAGGTCCGCCGCGCCGACCGCGGCGGGCAGCTCGCGCTCGCCGAGCTCGGCCTGTGCGGCGATCTTGCGCAGCACCCGGGCGATCGAGCGCTCCAGGGTGCGCACGCCCGCCTCCCGGGTGTACTCCCCGGCGAGCCGGCGCAGCGCCTCCTCGTCCACGGCGACCTGTCCGTCGGCCAGGCCGGCCTTCTCCAGCTGGCGCGGGAGCAGGTGGTCGCGGGCGATGACGACCTTCTCGTCCTCGGTGTAGCCGTCCAGGCGGACCAGCTCCATCCGGTCGAGCAGCGGCTCGGGGATGGCCTCCAGCACGTTGGCGGTGGCGAGGAAGACCACGTCGGAGAGGTCGAGTTCGACCTCCAGGTAGTGGTCGCGGAAGGTGTGGTTCTGGGCCGGGTCCAGCACCTCCAGCAGGGCGGCGGACGGGTCGCCCCGGTAGTCGGAGCCGACCTTGTCGATCTCGTCGAGCAGGACGACCGGGTTCATCGATCCGGCCTCCTTGATCGCCCGCACCAGCCGGCCGGGCAGGGCTCCGACGTAGGTGCGCCGGTGGCCGCGGATCTCCGCCTCGTCCCGGACGCCGCCGAGCGCGACCCGGACGAAGGTGCGGCCCATCGCGCGGGCCACGCTCTCGCCGAGCGAGGTCTTGCCGACGCCGGGCGGCCCGACCAGGGCGAGCACCGCGCCTCCTCGGCGGCCGCCGATCTGGCCGAGCCCCTGGTCGGCCCGGCGCTTGCGGACGGCCAGGTACTCGACGATCCGCTCCTTGACGTCGCCGAGGCCGGCGTGGTCGGCGTCGAGCACGGCGCGGGCGCCGGCGATGTCGTACGCGTCCTCGGTGCGCTCGTTCCAGGGCAGCTCCAGGACGGTGTCCAGCCAGGTGCGGATCCAGGAGCCCTCGGGCGACTGGTCGGAGGAGCGCTCCAGCTTGTCGACCTCCTTGAGCGCGGCCTCGCGGACCTTCCCGGGCAGGTCGGCGGCCTCGACCCGGGCGCGGTAGTCGCCCTCCTCGTCGGCCGGGTCGCCGTTCAGCTCGGCCAGCTCCTTGCGGACGGCCTCCAGCTGGCGGCGGAGCAGGAACTCCTTCTGCTGCTTGGCCACGCCCTCCTCGACGTCCTTGCGGATGGTGTCGTTGACCTCCTCCTCGGCGAGGTGGTCGCGCAGCAGGGTGAGCGCGTACTCCAGGCGGGCGACCTGGTCGGCCTCCAGCAGCACCTTGAGCTTCTGCTCGGCGGTGGCGAAGGGCGCGTAGCCGATGTTGTCGGCGAGCTCGCCGACGCCCTCGATCTGCGCCACCCGGTCGACGATCTGCCAGGCGCCGCGCTTGCGCAGCCACTGGGTGGACAGCGCCTTGTACTCCTTGACCAGCTCGGCGGCCCGCCCGGCCACCGGCGTGCCGACCGAGGACTCCTTGAACGGTGTGGTCTCCACCCAGAGGGCGGCGCCGGGGCCGGTGGTGCCGACCCCGATCCGGACCCGGCGCACGGCGCGCACCAGCGCCGCCGGGTCGCCGTCGGCCAGCCGGCCGACCTGTTCCACGGTGGCCAGCGTGCCGGCCGCCGCGTACGAGCCGTCCACCCGCGGGACCAGCAGGACCTGGGGCTTGCCGGAGCCGGTGGCCGCGGCACGGGCGGCCTCGACCGCGGCGCGCACCTCGGTGTCCTTGAGGTCCAGCGGGACGACCATGCCCGGGAGCACGACCTCGTCGTCGAGGGGCAGCACGGGCAGGGTGAGCGGTGTGGACGTCGATGCCATGATCTCTCCCCGGTCAGTGAACTTGAGTCGACCTGACTAAGGATTCGCGGGCGCCGGTTGTTCCCCGCACCTTGTTCGCTGTGAGCGAACAGGGCCGTCACCGGAACGGCCGGGGGGAGGCCTCGTCAAAAGGGAGCGGAAAGAACGGCCCAAGAGGGCCCCGGCGTCAGCGCGCGGTGGACGGCCGGCGCCCGGCCCGCACCGCCCCGGCGGCCGGGGGGACGATCGAGGGGACGACCGCGGAGAGCACGGAGGAGAGCACCGAGGAGGCGGACGGGGAAGCGGCGGAGCCGGCCGCCCGCACCCGGGCCGGGCGCAGCCGCGGCCCGGGCGGGCGCCGCTCGATCCGGCCCAGCCAGCGCCACAGCGCCATCCCGGTGAGCAGCGCGGCCGGGTGCCCCACCGCCGTGACCAGGTCCTTCTGGGTGGCGATCTGCTGGGCGAGCATCAGCCCGACGCCGGCCAGCGCCACCGCCCGCGCGCGCGGCGGCAGCGCCCCGGCGGCCGCGCCCAGGCAGGCGAGCACGCCGTAGCTGACGCCGATGTCCAGCTGGTCCATCGCCGCCGGGGCCAGCCGCCCGGTCTCCACCGCGGTGATCACCACGCCCTGGGAGAGCAGGGTGGCCGCCACGTGCCCGGCGGCGAACACCGCCGCCGCCCGGGCCGGGCCGACCCGGCGCTCCAGCGGGGCCAGGGTGAAGGCGAAACCCCACAGGTAGGGCAGCCACGATCCCCCGGCCACCCAGAAACCACTCAGCAACAGGGCGCGCAGCGGGTGCTGGAGCAGGTTGTGGCCGTCCGAGCTGGAGGCTTCCTGCAAACGCTGGACGAGTTCCGGATCGGCGATCCCGGCGAAGGTCGAGGTGACGCCGACGACCGCGAGATATCCGATCGTGAACGGGGTCCGCCGAGGTGTCGGCACGCGTTCCAGCAGCCATTCGACGGGACCGCCGCGCAACCGGGCCGGGAGCATTCCGTACGGCGCCCCCGAAGGCGCGCGCCCGCCGGCACCCCACCGCAGTCCAGCCATGACGCCTCCGCTCCCACACCCGCAGCCGCACGGCGCCCGGAGGGCGCCCGACGCCCCGGCGCGGAGGCCGGATTCCGCCCTGCGGGGCGTTGTCGCGGCCACGCTACGTCGAGGTTCTGAGAGGCACCTGAGAAAAGCCCGTGAAGACCGTCGACGACGGGACCGGCCGGATTCCCGACATTGGTCCAGACCTTCTCCCGATTAACGCGTCAGTAGGGCCTCTGACCGGCGACTTGGCGTCAACTGGACTGCATACGTACCGTTACGCAGTGAAAATTCGCCGGGTAAGGTATCGGCCCGTGCCCACTCCTTCGGTGGGCCCGAGGGCGGCCGGACAGCCGGCCCAGCGGGCCGGAAACGTCCGGTCCGCCTGCCGGGAGGCATCCGCTGTCCGTACGCTGCGAAGTGCGTGGGAGGAGTGGGCGGAAGACCATCCGTCCTCCACTCCCCGGTGCACGAACGGGACGGCGGACCCGGCACAGTCCACGACGGAACAAGACTACGAGCGGAGCCCCGCCATCCCCACAGGTGGCCGGCCCGCAGCCCTGGGGGCGGTGGCGTGACCGTGACAGAAATTCAGCAGGACAACCCCAACACCGGCGGCACTGTGAGCAGCCAGCGCAGAGTGCTGGTGGTGGAGGACGAACCCACGATCGCCGAGTCGATCGCGGCGCGACTGGGCGCCGAGGGGTTCAAGGTCGCCGTGGCCCACGACGGCCCCGGCGCGGTGGACGGCTTCCACACCTGGCAGCCGGACCTGGTGGTCCTGGACATCATGCTGCCCGGCTTCGACGGGCTGGAGGTGTGCCGCCGGATCCAGGCCCAACGCCCGGTGCCGGTACTGATGCTGACCGCCCGCGACGACGAGACGGACCTGCTGGTCGGCCTCGGCGTCGGTGCCGACGACTACATGACCAAGCCGTTCTCCATGCGCGAACTGGCCGCCCGGGTCAACGTGCTGCTGCGCCGCGTCGAGCGCGCCCAGCAGGCGGCCCGCACGCCCGCGCTCGGCAGCCTTCGCTTCGGCGAACTGGAGATCGACCACGTGCAGCGCCGGGTCCGACTCGCCTCGGGCGACGTCCACCTGACGCCGACCGAGTTCGACCTGCTGGCCTGCCTGGCCGCCCAGCCGCGCGCGGTGCTCACCCGCGAGCAGCTGCTGGCCGAGGTCTGGGACTGGACCGACGCGTCCGGCACCCGGACCGTGGACAGCCACGTGAAGGCGCTGCGCCGCAAGATCGGCGCCAGCTGGATCCGCACCGTCCACGGCGTCGGATACGCGCTGGAGGCCCCGCTCTCCTGACGGGGGCTCCGGGCGACGGGCCACCGGGGGGCCCGTGTCCCGGCACCGCCGTGACAACACGCGGGGATCACAGGGGAGCAATGACCTTTCCACAGCAACGCAACGGGGACGCCGACGGCGCGCGCCCGCAGACCCTGGCCGCCCGTGCGGCCAGCCGGGTCTGGGCCGACATCCGTCCGCTCGACCCGGTCCGCTCCATCAAGGGCAAGCTCGCCCTGCTGGTGATCGTCTCCGTGTTCCTGGCCACCGGGATGGTGGTCGTGGCGATCCGGTCCGAGACCCAGATCCGGATCATCATGGTCTTCTCCATGATCGCCTCGCTGCTGTTCATGCAGTTCCTCGCGCACGGGCTCACCGCCCCGCTGCGCGAGATGACGGACGCCGCCCGCGCGATGGCCTCCGGCGACTACAGCCGCCGGGTCGAGGTGAACTCGCGCGACGAGATCGGCGAGCTGGCCGCCGCCTTCAACGGCATGGCCGCCGACCTCCAGGCCGCCGACCGGCACCGCCGCGAACTCGTCGCCAACGTCTCGCACGAGCTGCGCACGCCGATCGCCGCGCTGCGCGCCGTGCTGGAGAACGTGGTGGACGGCGTCGTCCAGCCCAATCCGGCGACCCTGGGGGCGGCCCTGGAGCAGACCGAGCGGCTCGGCCGCCTGGTCACCCACCTGCTGGACCTCTCCAAGATCGACGACGGCGTGGTCGACCTGGACGCCCGCCCGTTCGAGGTGCGCGAGTTCCTGGACGGCGTGCTGCGCGGGGTCACCGTGGACGGCGCGACGGCCGGCGGGGCCTTCTCCCGGCGCGGTGACGTCCGGCTCGCCCTGGAGGTCAGCCCGGTCGGCCTGACCGCCGTGGCGGACCCGGAACGCCTCCACCAGGTGGTCGCCAACCTGGTCGACAACGCCTGCAAGCACTCCCCGCCCGGCGGCACCGTGACGGTGCGCGCCCGGCCCGACGGCGAGGACGGCGGCCTGCTCCTGGAGGTCCAGGACGAGGGCCCCGGCATCCCGCCGGCGGACCGCGGCCGGGTCTTCGAGCGGTTCAGCCGCAGCGGCACCGCGACGGCCTCCGGGCCGGGCTCGGACGGCGGCACCGGGCTGGGCCTGGCGATCGCCCGCTGGGCGGTGGACCTGCACGGCGGACGGATCGCCGTCGCCGAGTCGCCGAGCGGCTGCCGGATCGAGGTCCGGCTGCCCGGGCAGTCCTGAGCCGGTCGGGACATTTGTCACAGATCCGGCACAGACGCATACGAAGATCGTCGACGGATGAACCTGGGCTTTTGTCCGCTTTCGCCCCGATTTATGGGGTGATCGGGCCCGATCGGTTCCCCGCAGATACGGCTTTCTAACGCACTTTTTCAGCCAATCTGCAGGTCAGGACTGTGATCTGGGCGACGCCTGGGGCCCGGGGACTGCGCGATCACTGGTCAGGGGCGTAGCCTTAATCCCCGCTGTCCAAACATCCCAAAAGGAAGCGGAAGAGGGCGGTTGCCGCCGTGTCGCCACAGTCCCCTGAAACCCCCAACAGCTCGGCAAGCTCCACTGGCTTCGGCCCCAATGAGTGGCTCGTCGATGAGATCTACCAGCAGTACCTCCAGGACCCGAACTCGGTCGACCGAGCCTGGTGGGACTTTTTCGCCGACTACAAGCCCGGTACCGAGGTGACCCCAGTGACCCAGGCCGCGACCCAGGCCGGCCCCACGCCGACCCCTGCCGCTGCCCCCGCGCCCGCCGCTGCTGCTGCGCCGGCTGCGCCCGCCGCCCCGCTCGCCGCCGCGCCCGCCGCGCCCCCGGCCCCCAAGGCCGCCGCTCC
>NZ_JBHZCN010000204.1:0-6580 GCF_042755465.1 Kitasatospora sp. NPDC059160
TTCCGGAACGGAACACCGGCCCCTCCCGCGCGTGCGGACCGCGGCGGGGGCTGCCGCGGTCGACCGCGGACCTAGAGCGGCAGGCCGCTGATGCTGCCGCCGTTCACGCCGCCCAGCAGGCCGCCGACCGGGCCGAGCGAGTTGGTGAGGCCGGACAGCGGGTTGTTCGGGCCGAGGTCGGCGCCGCCGAGCCGGTTGGCCGAACCGTGCTCGGCCAGGCCGAGCACGTCGGTGGCGGGCAGGCCGCCGGGCAGCGCGTGTTCGACCGAGCCGAGCGGCAGGGCGCGCTCCACGGCGCTGGTGGGCAGCGCGCCGGTGAGGGCGTCGGTGCCGGGGACGGCGCCGGAGAGCTTGTCGGCGCCGGGCACCGCGTGGGCGAGCGCACCGGCCTGGCCGAGGCCGCCGACCGGGCTGCTGCCGGCGTTGGCGCTGCGGGTGCCCATGCCCTTGCCGGTGACGGCCTCGCCGAGCTTGCCCGCGAGCGCCGAGGCGACCCTCGGGGTGACGGCGGAGAGCTGGCCGGTGGTGGCGGCGGTCTGGTCCACCGGGGCGGTCAGCGAGCTGGCCTTCTCGTTCGCCTCGGGGAGCTGGTGGGCGACGATGTTCCCGGCGGCGTCGGCGGAGGCCGGTACGCCGGCGGCGACGGTGGCCGCGCCGGTGGTGCCGGCGGCCTGGCCGAGCTGGTGGGTGGTGTGCTGCAGGGTGGAACCGGTGTCGGTGTTGGTCAGCTGGCCCAGCGGCGCCGCGAGGTCGCTCTTGGGAAGCAGGGCGTCCCCGCCCAGGGCGGACGCGGAGCCGGCCGCGACCAGCGGGGTCGCTCCGGCGGCCACGACGAGCGCGGCCTGGGCGATCCGGCGCGTGAGGGGGTGAGACATGAGGCTCCTCGAAGGGGTCTGGGTCCGTCCCGTCCGCCGGGTGGACGATCCGGGTGCGGACGGGACCTGGCGGACGACGTTGTTACCGCTTGAGAAGCCAGAAGGTTTCGGCCGGAGCAAGGAACGCGCCTGACCGACCATCGGATCGTACGACCGCAGCAGGCGTCCGTCCCGGCCCCGCGGGAGGCCGTCGGGCCGCCCCGGGCAAGGGGAGTGACGGTTCTCCGGCCGGGGTCGCCGGAACGGGCGGCCGGTCCACCGCGGTTGACCGGAATCACCCGTCCGGCGGCTACCCGAACGTGAGTGCGTCAGCCCTTTCCGTACGGCGCCAGGGTGACCTGGACGAGCTTGGTCGACGTCCCCGAGGTCTGGGTCTGCCAGCCGTCCTCGGACTCGGACTTGCGCCAGATCTTCCCGTCGTAGGCGACCGTCGCGATGCCCAGCTGCTGGGCCTGGGCGACCGCCCAGTGGGCCACCTCCCAGCCGCTGGCCCGCTCGGCGGACGCCCCGGCGTCGGCCCCGGCGTCCGCCGAGGTGGTCAGCGCGGCGGCGGCCGGGTCCGGGGTCAGCGCGACGGCGTTCTCCGCGCCCTTGATCGTCGAGGCGTAGCCGGCCGCCGGGTTGACCGTCTTGCCGAACTCCCGGCGCACCCGGTCGGACAGCACCTGGGTGCGGTCCGGCTGCGCGGCCGGGGCGGACGTCGCGCCCGCCGTCGGCGACGGCGAGTCGGCCGGGTCCGGCTTGGCGTAGTCCTTCACCACGCAGGTGAACGAGGCGGGCTCCCGGCCGGCCAGCGCCGAGGTGAGCAGCGTCGCCTTGGTCTCGTGCTTGGCGTACGCCTGCGGGTAGCCGCTCTTCTGCACCGCCTGGGCCGCGTCGGTCAGCGGCAGCCGGGTGTAGCCGGGCACCTTGACCAGACCGTCCAGGAACTTGTTGGTCGCGTACACCGGGTCCGCGATCTGCTCCGGGGTGCCCCAGCCCATCGAGGGCCGCTGCTGGAACAGGCCGATCGAGTCCCGGTCGCCGCCCGCGAGGTTGCGCAGCTTGGACTCCTGCATCGCGGTCGCCAGCGAGATCGCCGTCGCCCGGTCCGGCAGGCCCCGGGAACGCGCCACCGCGGCGATCGTCGCCGCGTTGGCGGCCTGCGGCAGCTCCAGCGTGCCGCTGCCGGCGGCCGTCTTCACGGAGCACTCCTCCGTGGCGCCCTGCCGGAAACCGAACCACCAGATCCCGACCACCGCCAGGCCCGCGACCATCGCCAGGCCGATCAGCCCGACCAGCACGAGCAACAGCGCGCGGACCGGACCACGACGGCGGGGCGCCTCTTCGTCGCCCAGCTCGTCGCCCAGCTCCTCGCTGTTCCTTCTCCTGGCCACCGTCGCCCCTCTCGCGCCCGCCTTCTTGATCCGACACCGTACCCACTCGGACGGATGTGCGGCGCATTCCGGTTGCCGGTCCGCGGGCGTTCCCGGTCGCAGGACGACCACGCGGAGTGCCGATCCGACGGCACTAGGCTGACGTCATGAGCAGCCCGAACCCGACGCCCCTGGACCTGACCCTCGACGGCGGCACGCTGACCGCGCGCCTCGTCGACTTCCCCTCGGTGAGCGGCGACGAGCAGGCGCTCGCCGACGCCGTCGAGGCCGCCCTGCGCGGCTACCCGCACCTGACCGTGGACCGCTACGGCAACAACGTGGTCGCCCGGACGAACCTGGGCCGCGCCGAGCGCGTCGTGCTGGCCGGCCACCTGGACACCGTGCCGATCGCCGACAACCTGCCCTCGTACGTCGACGGCGACCTGCTCTACGGCTGCGGCACCTCCGACATGAAGTCCGGCGTGGCCGTGGCGCTGCGCCTCGCCGCCACCCTGACCGAGCCCAACCGCGACCTCACCTACGTGTTCTACGACTGCGAGGAGGTGGAGGCCTCCCGCAACGGCCTCGGCCACCTCGCCAAGGACCGCCCGGACTGGCTGGCCGCCGACTTCGCGGTGCTGATGGAGCCCAGCGGGGCCATGGTCGAGGGCGGCTGCCAGGGCACCCTGCGGGCGCAGGTCCGGCTCAGCGGCGTACGCGCCCACGCGGCCCGCAGCTGGCTCGGCGACAACGCCATCCACCACGCCGCCGAGGCGCTCACCCGGCTGGCCGACTACCGGCCGCGCCGGGTGGAGATCGACGGCCTGGAGTACCGCGAGGGCCTCAACGCGGTGCGGATCGACGGCGGTGTGGCCGGCAACGTGATCCCGGACGAGTGCGTCATCACGGTCAACTTCCGCTACGCGCCGGACCGCAGCGAGGCCGAGGCGGAGAAGCACGTCCGCGAGGTCTTCGACGGCTTCGAGCTGACCGTGACCGACTTCGCCCCCGGCGCCCTCCCCGGCCTCTCCCAGCCCGCCGCCAAGGCCTTCCTGGCGGCCACCGGCGGCCAGGCCCGGGCCAAGTTCGGCTGGACCGACGTCGCCCGGTTCAGCGCGCTCGGCGTCCCGGCGGTCAACTACGGGCCGGGCGACCCGAACTTCGCGCACAAGCGGGACGAGCACTGCTCGCTGAGCGCCATCGCCGAGACCGAGGACCGCCTGCGGGCCTGGCTGACCAGCTGAATCGAAAGCGTTCGCGGTCGGTCCCCGGGGCGGTCGAACGCCATCTTCCGGTTGCCCAACCGACCTTCCCCCGTTGCCTGAAATCGGGGGAAGGTCGGCGTAGGGTTTCGTCATGACAGGCACAGGAGACGACAAGCAGTACGGACACGGCCCCGAGCAGGTCGGCGTGCCGCGGAAGAAGAAGGCCTGGCCCGAGAAGCAGAAGGGCCCGGTGCTCGTGCGCCGGGACCAGGTCGGCACCAGCACCACGGACCAGCGCCTGCTGGACACCACGGGCCCCACCGACTGGCTGCACACCGATCCCTGGCGGGTGCTGCGGATCACCTCCGAGTTCGTCGAGGGCTTCGGCGCCCTCGCCGAACTCCCGCCCGCGATCAGCGTGTTCGGCTCGGCCCGGACCCCGGCCGACTCGCCCGAGTACGAGGCCGGGGTGGCCATCGGCCGGGCCCTCGCCGAGGCCGGCTACGCGGTGATCACCGGCGGCGGCCCGGGCGCGATGGAGGCCGCCAACCGCGGCGCCACGGAGGCCGGCGGCCTCAGCGTCGGGCTCGGCATCGAGCTGCCCTTCGAGCAGGGCCTCAACGAGTTCGTCGACCTCGGGCTGAACTTCCGTTACTTCTTCGTCCGCAAGACGATGTTCGTGAAGTACGCCCAGGGCTTCGTGGTGCTGCCCGGCGGGCTCGGCACGCTGGACGAGCTGTTCGAGGCGCTCACCCTGGTGCAGACGAAGAAGGTCACCCGCTTCCCGGTGATCCTCTTCGGCAGCGCCTACTGGGGCGGCCTCTACGAGTGGTTGAAGAACACCCTGGTCGCGCAGGGCAAGGCGGCCCCGCGCGACCTGGAGCTGTTCCACATCACGGACGAGATCGACGAGGTGCTGAAGATCCTCGCCGACGCCCGCCGGCCCGCGAACGAGATCTAGCGGGGGGCACGCGAGCGACGACCGTCGGCACCGGGTCCGAGCGCCCCGGAGGCGAGCCGAGCGCAAAAAAGAGGGATTCCTAGGCCAGCCCCCGGCGGGCGACCGCCGGGGGGCGGGTGCCCCGGATCGAGGCGACCATGTCCAGCACCTGGCGGGTCTCCTCGACCTGGTGCACCCGGTAGACGCGGGCGCCCAGCCAGGCCGAGACCGCCGTGGTGGCCAGGGTGCCGAGCAGCCGCTCGTCCACCGGCCGGTCCAGGGTCTCGCCGACGAAGTCCTTGTTGGAGAGCGACACCAGCACCGGGAAGCCGGTCGCGGTCATCTCCGGCAGCCGCCGGGTCGCCTCCAGCGAGTGCCGGGTGTTCTTGCCGAAGTCGTGCCCCGGGTCGATGATCACCGCGTCCCGGCGGACGCCCAGGCCCACCGCCCGCTCGGCCAGCCCGACGGTGACCCGCAGGATGTCCGCCATCACGTCCTCGTACCCGGCCCGGTGCGGCCGGGTGCGCGGCTCGGCGCCGCCCGCGTGGGTGCAGACCAGCCCGGCGTCGTACCGGGCGGCCACCTCGGCGAGCTTCGGGTCGACCCCGCCCCAGGCGTCGTTCAGCAGGTCCGCGCCGGCCTCGCAGACCGCCTCGCCGACCTCGTGCCGCCAGGTGTCCACGCTGATCACCGCCCCGGGGTGGCGCTTGCGCAGCTCGGCCACGAACGGCACGGTGCGCCGCAGTTCCTCCTCGACCGTGACCTCGTCGCCCGGCCCGGCCTTCACCCCGCCGATGTCCAGGATCGCCGCGCCCTGCGCCATCGCGCGGTCGGCGGCGGCGAACGCGGCCTCGTCCGCGAAGGTCGCCCCCTTGTCGAAGAACGAGTCCGGGGTCCGGTTCACGATCGCCATGATCACCAGCTCGTCGTCACCGAATTCGCGCGGTCCCAGGCGCAGTGCCACCGATGTCTCCTCCACAGCTGCTGCGGGTGCGATGATGGCCCCCGGCCTCACTAGGGACCATGCTGTCATGATCAGCCCGGTTCCCTGGCCCCTCGGAGGAGGCCGACCGGGAGTTCGGGAGGACAGCTCGTGTTCTGGGTGATCGTGGTCGCCATGGCCGTGGTGGTCGGCGGCGCCGCGCTGGTTGCGCTCGGTGGGGGCGGCTCGATGCCGGAGGCGGTGCCGGACCGCATCGCCGCGCGGCTGCCGCAGGACCGCCCGCTGAGCAAGACGGACGTGGACGAGCTGCGCCTGCCGATGGCCGTGCGCGGTTACCGGATGGACGAGGTGGACGACGTCCTGGACCGCCTCGGCGCCGAACTCGCCTACCGCGACGCACGGATCGCCGAACTGGAGGCCGCGGCCCACCTGCGCGGTGCGGTCGAGGCCACCGGCGCCCCCGACCCGGCCGCCGAACCGCTGCCCGGCCTGGAGCAGTTCGCCACGGTGGTCGAGCCCGCCGTCGCGCTCACCAAGCCGCAGGCCCCCGAGGACGCGAAGCCGGTGGAGGACCGGTGACCGGGGCGCCGGGTGGCACCGTGCTCGGCGCGGACGGCCTGCGCCGCTGCGGCTGGGGCGACTCCACCGACGACTACCGGGTCTACCACGACACCGAGTGGGGCCGGCCCGTGCACGGCGACGACGCCCTGTTCGAACGGGTCTGCCTGGAGGCCTTCCAGTCCGGCCTGTCCTGGCTGACCATCCTGCGCCGCCGGGAGGGCTTCCGGGCCGCGTTCGCCGGCTTCGAGATCGGCAAGGTCGCCGAGTTCGGCGAGGCCGACGAGGAGCGGTTGCTCGCCGACACCGGGATCATCCGCAACCGCGCCAAGATCCGGGCGGCGATCGCCAACGCCCGGGTCGCCCGCGACCTGGACGGCGGTCTGGACGCGCTGATCTGGCAGTTCGCCGTCGACCCGGACCGGCCGGCCCCCCGCACGATCGCTGAGGTGCCGGCCGTCACGCCCGAGTCGACGGCGCTGGCCAAGACGCTCAAGAAGGCGGGCTTCCGCTTCGTCGGCCCGACCACCGCCTACGCCCTGATGCAGGCCTGCGGCCTGGTCGACGACCACCTGGCGGACTGCCACGTCCGCACCGGCGGTCGCCGAGCCCGCTAGGGCCTGTCCGGCGGATCTTGCCAGGCGCGCGACGCCGGGCATCCCGCCTGGACGCACGCCCGAATCGCCCAAGTACGTCCAGTACGA
>NZ_JBHZCN010000205.1:0-6567 GCF_042755465.1 Kitasatospora sp. NPDC059160
CGGGCCAGACGGTCACCGTGAAGTTCACCGGCACCGAGGACTCCTCGCTGCAGACCAGCTTCGTGATCGACGACACCTCCGTCCAGACCGGCTGAGGTCGCACCGGCTCCTGAGGGACCGGTGAACCAGGGCAGGTGAGGGGCCCGGCGGCTACGGCCGCCGGGCCCTTGTCGTGCTCCGGGGAACACTCCGGCCGTGCCTCGGCTGTGCTCCGCTCCGTGTCGATGCAGAAACGAATCTCCTGGGACCTTGACGGCCTGTTCCGGTCGCCCTAGGTTCAGCGCTGCAAGTTTCCGGCAAGTTACAGAAGCTTCTTGCAGACTTCACCCCGGCTGCCCCACCCCAGCCACCCCCAGGAGACAACGTGGTCACCACCCCCACCCGCGGGCCCGCCCGCACCCGCCGGCCCGCCCGCACGGCCGGCGCGCTCGCGGCCTCGGCGGCGCTCGCCCTCTCGCTCGGCACCGCCCTCGGCGCCCCCGCCGCGCAGGCCGCTCCGCCCGCGAACAACGGCAAGGACGTCACCGCCACCCTCTTCGAGTGGCGCTTCGACTCGGTCGCCCAGGCCTGCACCACCACCCTCGGCCCGAAGGGCTACGGCTTCGTCGAGGTGTCGCCGCCCCAGGAGCACATCCAGGGCCCGCAGTGGTGGACCTCGTACCAGCCGGTCAGCTACAAGATCGCCGGACGGCTCGGCGACCGCACGTCCTTCAAGAACATGGTGGACACCTGCCACGCGGCCGGGGTGAAGGTGATCGCCGACGCCGTCGTCAACCACATGACGGCCGGCTCCGGCACCGGCACCGGCGGCACCGCGTACACCAAGTACAACTACCCCGGCACGTACCAGGACCAGGACTTCCACACCTGCCGCCAGCCGATCACCAACTACCAGGACCGCGGCAACGTCCAGAACTGCGAGCTGGTCAACCTCGCCGACCTGGACACCGGCAGCGACTACGTCCGGAGCACCATCGCCCACTACCTGGACGACCTCGGCTCGCTCGGCGTCGACGGCTACCGGATCGACGCCGCCAAGCACATCGCCGCCACCGACCTCGCCGCCATCAAGGCCAAGACGGCCAACCCCAAGGCCTACTGGGTGCAGGAGGTCATCTACGGCGCCGGCGAGCCCGTCCAGCCCACCGAGTACACCGGCAACGGCGACGTCGACGAGTTCCGGGTCGGCACCGACCTCAAGCGCGTGTTCACCGCCGACAAGCTCGCAAGCCTCAGCACCTGGGGCGCCTCCTGGGGCTACCTGCCGAGCGACCAGGCGCGCAGCTTCGTCGACAACTGGGACACCGAGCGCAACGGCTCCACCCTCAACTACACCTACGGCAGCACCTACACCCTGGCCAACGTCTTCCTGCTGGCCTCGACCTACGGCTCGCCCAACGTCTACTCGGGCTACGGCTTCAGCGGCAACGACGACGGCCCGCCCAACGGCGGCACCGTCAACGCCTGCTACCAGGACGGCTGGAACTGCACCCACGCCTGGCGGCAGATCGCCAACATGGTCGGCTTCCGCAACGCCGTCGCCGGCACCGGGGTGACCAGCTGGTGGTCCAACGGCAACAACGCGATCGCCTTCGGCCGCGGCAACCGGGGCTACGTCGCGATCAACCACGAGAGCGGCGCGATCACCCAGACCTTCCAGACCGGACTGCCGGCCGGGACGTACTGCGACGTCCAGCACGGCGACCCGCAGCCCGGCGGGGGCTGCACCGGCCCGACCTACCAGGTGGGCGCCAACGGGCAGTTCACCGCGACGGTCGGCGCGGGCGACGCGGTGGCGCTGTACGTCCAGCCCGGCATGGCGGTGTCCGGCGCCTCCTTCAACGTCAACGCGACCACCTCGTACGGGCAGAACCTGTACGTGGTCGGTGACGCCGCGGCGCTCGGGGGCTGGGACCCGGCCAAGGCGCTGCCGCTGTCCTCGGCCGGGTACCCGGTCTGGTCGCTGGCGCTCTCGCTGCCGGCCGGCACCTCCTTCCAGTACAAGTACCTGCGCAAGGACGCGAGCGGGGCGGTGACCTGGGAGTCCGGGGCCAACCGGGCGGCGACCGTGCCGGGTTCGGGGAACGTCACCCTGAACGACACCTGGCGGCCGTAGCCCTCTGCCCGTACCTGGGACCCCCGTCAGCCCACGGCTGACGGGGGTCCCCCGTGTGAGTGGCGGCGCCGTCCCGGACCTCCCGGGCGGAGGCGGCGCTGGCACCATCACGGGATGAGAGCCACCCCCCTCGTCCTGGACCTCGAACTGTGCGGCGGCCGTTGGGACGGCCACCGCAAGCGGGTCCACGCCACCGCCCCGCCGCCCGCCCTGCGGATGGTGCTGCGCGCCGAACTGCCCGTCGTGGAGGACGGCGAGTACTGGCCGACCACCAGCGTCTACCGGCTGGAGCGGCGGGGCTGCGGGCTGCGGTACCGCCACTCGCACGACGAGTGAGCGCTCCGCCGCCGGGCGCTCCGGCGGGCGGGCGAGCTGGAGGACGGGCGCTCCGGCGGGCGGGCCTCAGCCCCGCCCGATGTACGGCATCGCCGTCGCCATCACGGTGGCGAACTGCACGTTGGCCTCCAGCGGCAGCGCCGCCATGTGCCGCACGGTGCGGGCCACGTCCGCCACGTCCATGGTCGGCTCGGGCGCGATCCGGCCGTCCGCCTGCCGCACCCCGGCGCTCATCGCGGCCGTCATGTCGGTCGCCGCGTTGCCGATGTCGATCTGGCCGCAGGCGATCCGGTACGGGCGGCCGTCCAGCGAGAGCGACTTGGTCAGGCCGGTGACCGCGTGCTTGGTCGCGGTGTAGGCGATCGACTGCGGGCGCGGGACGTGCGCGGAGATCGAGCCGTTGTTGATGATCCGGCCGCCCTGCGGGGACTGCGCCCGCATCTGCCGGAAGGCGGCCCGGGCGCAGAGGAAGGCGCCGGTCAGGTTGAGGTCGACCACCGCCCGCCAGTCCTCGACCGCCAGCTCGTCCACCGGGACGGCCGGGCCGAAGGTCCCCGCGTTGTTGAAGAGCAGGTCCACCCGGCCGTGGTGTCCGACGGCCGTCGCGAACAGCGCGTCCACCGCGGCCGGGTCGGTGACGTCGGTCGGCACCACGTCGGCGGGCAGCACGCCCCGGGGGAAGGCCGCGGCCGTCGCGTGCAGCTGCTCGGCCCGGCGCCCGGCCAGCACCAGCCGCCAGCCGGCCGCGGCCAGCTCCACCGCGACGGCCCGGCCGACCCCGCTCCCGGCTCCGGTGACGACGGCGATCTGCTCCAGCATGGCGCTCTCCTCGGTGGCTCGACGGCTCGACGGCTCGACGGCTCGGTGGCTCGGTGGCTCGGTACCGGTACGGTCACACTCTTCCCGGATCCGGTCGAAGAGGGTGCCGGAGCGATCGTTCCGGATGTGCGGGCCACCGTCACTGGGCAAAGCGTCCAAAACCCGGACGGCCGGACGGGCCGGTGCCCGTGCTCCCCGCCGGGCGGCCCCCGCCGTCCGGCGGGCGCGGTGAAGACCTTTACCTGATCGCGAACAAACATTGGATTTCCGGTGGCCACCTCGCAACCGGCCCGCCCCGGGCCACGTCATAAGATCGCAGGGAGGTGCCCTTCCGCGACGGACGGCGCACCACCGCTCCGGGGACCGCACAGCGCCCGCGCCCCCGGGCCTGTCCGGCCCCACCGGGGGGCCGCCGCCCGGTCAGACGGACCGGGCGCGACATCGGTCGGAGAGTCCTCACCGTGCTTAGGCAGTCGTCCCGTTCCCGTGCCGTCCTGACCGGCGCCGCCGTGCTCACCCTGGCCGCCTCGCTCGCGGCCTGCGGAGGGTCCGACGGCGGGAAGGGGAACGGTTCCTCGGCCGACGGCACCCCGGCGGCGACCACCGGCACGGGCGGTGCGAGCGCCACGGGCAGCGCCGTCCCCGGGACGCCCACCGCCGACCAGCCCACCCCGGGCAACGGGAAGGTGCTGATGCCGACCGGCCCGGCCGCCAGCCTCAACAAGGTCCGGGACACCGGCGCCGGCCCGATCATGATGACCAAGGTGACCGGCGCGAAGTCCGGCGTCACCGGCCAGGTCTGGGTCTGGCTGCCGCCCGAGTACAACGACCCCAAGTTCGCCAAGACCGGCTTCCCGGTGCTGACCCTCTACGCGGGCGGCCAGAGCAACGGCTACAACACCTGGACCGACAACCAGCTGCCGATCCAGGAGGCGGACGAGCAGCTGGCCAAGCAGGGCAAGGCCCACCCGTTCATCATGATCATGCCGGTGCAGAACTTCAACAGCGACGAGAAGAACGCGCTGGACTGCTCCGACATCCCGGGCCAGCCGAAGATGGGCACCTGGATGGCCGAGGACATCCCGGCCTGGGTCCGCGCCAACTTCCGCACCTTGAAGGGGCGCGACAGCTGGGGCGTGATGGGCGCCTCCACCGGCGGCTTCTGCAGCGCCAAGATGGCCCTCCAGTACCCGGACGTCTACAAGGCCGCCGTGCCGATCGACGGCTACTTCGTCCCGGACTCCGGGCTGTGGAAGGGCCACGACGCCGAGAAGGCGGCCAACAACCCCAACCTGCTCATCACCCAGGGCAAGGCCGACGTGAAGATGTACGTCACCGCCGGCGGGGCCAACGGCTACGAGAAGGACCTGGTCAAGAGCTGGGTGGCCAAGGCCGTCGCCCCGGTGACCATCCAGTACTACGAGCAGCCCGGCGGCAAGCACCTGACCTCGGACTTCAAGAAGATGATCCCGGACACCCTGCAGTGGCTCAGCGCCAACCTGGAGGGCCCGGCCTCGGAGTGATCCGGGCCCCGGGAGGGGGCGGCCGCAGCAGCCGCCCCCGCCCCCGCGCAGGCCCGTGACCTGCGCGTCAATCGGACATTGATTCGCTTCTGATCGACTGCGAGCACCTTGGATGGGGCGGTCCTCACCGGCCGCCTCCTCCGTCCTCACCAGCCGTGAAGAGAGTGCCATGCCGATCCACCTGCTGCCCCCGCCCGCCGTCTCCGTCCCCGCCCAGGCGGTGCCCGGAGTCGACCCCCGGGACGCGTACGGGCCGGCCACGGACGAGGAGCCGGTCACCGTCCGGTTCGCCGGCCTGCGGCTGGTGCACGCGGCCCTGCGCCGCGACCTCGCGCGGCTGCCCAACGCGCTGCGGCTGCTCCAGCCCGAGGAGGAGGACAAGGGCGAGGCCGTGCTGCGGCACTGGACCTTCATGACCGCCATGCTGACCTGCCACCACGAGCAGCAGGACACCCGGATCTGGCCGATCGTGCGGCGCTTCGCGCCCGAGCTGCGCCTGCTGCTGAACTGGCTGGAGGCCGACCACCACAACCTGGACCACTCCTTCACCCGGGTCACCACGCTGGTCCGGATCGCCAGCCGGGACACCGGCAGCGCCTGGCCGGTCGCCTACGCGATGGAGGACCTGGCCGCCCGGCTGGAGACCCACCTGCGGATCGAGGAGCGGCAGCTGCTGCCCCGGATGGAGCGGGTGGTGGCCGACAGCTCCCGGCTCGGCGGCCTGGCCGAACTGCTCGACCTGCTGCGCGGGGCCGACGGCCCGGGCACGGCGGACGCGCTGGCCTGGCTGCTGGACGGGGTCGACCCGGTGCTGGTCGAGCGGCTGCTGGCCGAGTGCGACGACGACGTGGCCCGCAACTGGCCGCACTGGCAGGCGACCTACCAGCGCTGCACCGCGCCGCTGTGGGGGGCGGCGGGCGAGGGCGTGGCCGGCGGCGGCCTGGGGAGCCTGGTCGACTGAGCGCCGGCCCTTTCGCGGGCCGTTGATCTACGCGCGTGGCACGTGCCGGAGACATATGCCCGGCGCGCGGCCGACTCGCGTCGGAGCCGTTGTCGAGCCCTTGCCGAGCCGCTGCCGAGCCGCTGCCGAGCTACTGCCCGATGCTCGGCCGACGTCCTCAACTCCCTTGTCCCCCTAGGGGATTCGACCCATCCGCCTCGGGGTCGAGGCGGTCCCCGCCCCGGGGTTGCGACCGGGGGAGGCGTACCGCCGGCGGTCGATGGCGACCGGCCCGGCACCCCCTACCGTCGGAGCCATGACCTCAGCCCGCAGCACACCCACCGCACCCCGTACCCGCGGCCGTGTTCCTACCCGCGCCCATGGCCGCCTGCTGCCCGCCGTCCGTCGCCCGGCCCTGCTCGTCTCGGCCGCCGTCCTGACCCTGGGCGCCGGACTGACCGCCTGCGAGGGCGGCGTCGCCCTCTGCCTCGACGACAACAGCTGCACCCTGTCCGTCCGGACCGACGGCGCCGACGCCTCCAAGACCGTCAAGGTCTTCGGCGGTGACCACCCGTTGGACATGACCGTCGGCCGCATCACCGACAAGAACGCCGAAGTGACGATCGGCGGCGACAAGAAGACCGTCGACAAGGACAGCGAGTCGACCGTGGGCGGGGTCAAGGTGACCCTGCGCAAGGCGGACAAGGGCGACCACTACGCCGAACTCCACGTCAACCGCTGACAGTGAGGATGTTCATGAGCGGTTCCCGGGCAGGTCTGACTCAACCTCTGACTGACCTCGGGTCCTCAACCGGATCTGTCGGCCTCGTCCG
>NZ_JBHZCN010000206.1:0-6508 GCF_042755465.1 Kitasatospora sp. NPDC059160
GGGGGGGGGGGGGGGGCGGGGCGGGCGGGGGGGGCCCCCGCCGCGCGGGGCCTGCCGCCGCCGCGCCCGCGCCGCCCCCCCCCCCGCCGCTGGAGAAGGCCCGAGCCGTCTGCGGATACCAGGCAGGGGAGGCGCCGGAGACACCGGGGTTGTGTGGGGTCGAGGCGGCCCGGATGCAGTTGACCTGCCAGGGCTTTCAGAGGCCTGACGCGGTCACCAGCCGGTGACCTTCTGGCCGAGAAGCTGCTGGCACACCTGCCACAGCATCGCGGAGCGGGAGGCTTTGACCAGCACCTTGTCACCGGGCCGTACGATGCTCTCAAGGTAGGCGGCTGCGGTCTCGGCGTCGGCGACCAGGGCCACGTCGGTGCCGTGCGCGGCGGCGGCGAGGGCAAGCTGCTTGGGCAGGTCACCGCCGACCGCGATCAGCAGGTCGATTCCTTGTTCGGCGACGTACCGGCCGATCTCGCGGTGTGCGGAGACGGAGTCCTCCCCGAGCTCGCCCATCTCGCCGAGAACGGCGATCGTGCGTCCGGCCGCCGGGAGGGGCGGGAAGGTGATGGCGCGGCCGGTGTAGGACTTGGCGAGGCGGCTCAGTGGTACGCGGTCGTTGTCCTGGCCCCACGCCGAGGGATCCCGGAAGTGGATGACCTGGTCGTCGCCGCTCTCGAAGCCGTGGGCGACGACCAGGTGTCCTCCGCGGCGGCCGTCGGTGGGGAACTGCTCGGTCACGGAGATGATCAGCGGTGCCTTCGCCAGCTGGTCGGTCAGCTCTTCGGCCGCCACCGGCTCGGCCTGACCGGCGATGTCGAAGTCGATGGCGATCTTGGCGATCCCCGCGTGCAGCCAGCCTCGGTCGGTCAGGGCGTCGCGCTTGACGCCGATCTTGATGAGCTCGGTGAGAGTGGGGGGCTCCTTGCCGTAGGCGAGCAGGATCATGCGGAGGGCCGCCATGCCGCAGGCTCGGTTCGACCAGGTGAGCCGGTCCCCGAGCTCCATGCCGCCCTGCTGTTCCCACTCCTCAACGGGGACGAGCTGACGGCACATCGGGACCTCGTGGACATGCAGCATGGCGGCGACCTTCCGAAGCGTTATCGTTCAGACGGTGGCGTCCAGTTGGGCCGGGACGGCACCGATACTCGGGACGGGCAGAGGCACATCGTAGGTCGGCCGGGCGAGGGCCTGGTGGAGCATCGCGCGAACGACGTCCTCATGGGTCAGGCCGCACATCGACGCTCCGGCGGCGAAGTTGCTGTCCCGCGACATGCCGGGGGTGGTGTTCACCTCGAGGGCGAACACCTCGCCGTCGGCGGTGACCATGAAGTCGACCCGGGCGCCCCCCTGGCAGCCGAGACCTTCCCACAGGGTCCTGGCGTGCCTGGTGAGCGTGCGCAGGACGGACGGCGGCAGGTCCGCCAGCGTCACGGACACGCCGCCGCGGCCGTCGGCGTCGAGCTTCGTGTCGGCGTCGTAGAAATCGGCCTGCTGGACCTCGGTGGCCAGCGGCGGGAACGCCAGGACGCCGCCGGGAAGTTCCAGCAGTCCTACGGTCACTGGTGTCCCGGAGATGTAATGCTCGACCAGGACCGGCGAGGGGTCGGTGCGGGTCGCTTCTTCGAGTGCGGCGGTGAGCTCTTCGGTGGTGCGGACCAGGCTCATTCCGACGCTCGATCCGCCCATGGTCGGCTTGACCATCATGGGCAGCCCGCCGCAGGTCACAGCGCTGCCGCCGGTCCACACCTGCCACGGCGGAGTCGGCACGCCGAGCCCCTTCATGTACCTCTTGCAGAGGATCTTGTCGGTGGCGATGGCGGACGCCGCAACACCGTTGCCACAGTACGGCCTGCGCAGCCAGTCCAGCAGTCCCTGGAGCCGGCCGTCCTCGCCGAAGGGCCCGTGCAGGTTGGACAGGACGATGTCGACGCCGAGCAGCTCTGACACGAACCCGGGCTCGCACGGGTCCAGGACGCGGAATGCGGTACCGATCGTGTCCAGGGACTCGGAGAGCGCGGTCACGGACATCTGCTCGACGGGGCTCCTGGAGAGGTACAGGCGGTCCTCGGCGGAGACGCCGCCGTAGACCAGGCCCACGTTGGTGCCGCGGTACTTGCGCTCCCGTACGGCTTGGATCTCCTTGCTCAGCGCGGCGGTGTCATGCCAGTCGATGGTGATGGTCACGAGATGACTCCTTCGTAGGCGAGGGTGACGGGGCCGGCAACCCAGTACGACTTGGCCGGTCGATCGGCGTGCGGGGCGACGGTGAGGGGGGTTCCGGCGCGGTTGTGGACGGCGACGGGGCCCGCGGTGACCAGGCCACGGCGTCCCGCGATGACGACGGCGGCGACAGCCCCGCTTCCGCAGGAGAGCGTCTCGGCCTCGACACCGCGCTCATAGGTGCGGATCTTGAGGGTTTGCCGGTCGATGCTCTCCACGAAGTTGACGTTCGCGCCGAGCGGGGCGAGCTTTGGGTGGTGGCGCATCAGACGTCCGCAGGCCTCGGCGTCGAGGCCGTCCACGTCGTTTACGACGGCAACCACGTGTTCGGTGCCGGTGTGAGCGGAGTCGAACCAGAAGGGGCGGCCGCCCCACACGGACTCGACCACCCGCATGTCGACGGCGCCGACTTCGGCGGTGATCGCCACAGCCTCACGGGTGACGGTCGCCTCGTGCTCGACCCCGGCCATGACGAGGGTCATCGTGTCGAAGCCGAAGTCCTCGGCCGCAGCCCAGGCCGAGCACCGCAGCGCGTTGCCGCACATCGTTGCGATCGACCCGTCGGCGTTGAAGCACGAGACCTCCAGGACCGGAGGGGCGCTGCTGATCAGCGTGCTGACCACCAGACCGTCGGCGCCGATACCGGTTCGGCGCGCGCACAGCCTCACCGCGATGTCGTGCCAGTCGCGGCCGGTGTCCTGGTCGGCGCCGTTGAGCAGCACGAAGTCGTTTCCGGCTCCGTGGATCTTCCGGAAGGGAGTGCTCAAAGGGGTCCTCCTCACGTGGGTATCGGGATGCAGGGCGCTGTGGTGGGAGCGCGCCGTGAAGGAGGTGCCGGCCGCCGCTCGGGGGAGGCTTTCGGCCGGCACCGGATCCGCCCGGGACGCCGGGCGGAGTCCGAGGGGTGCCGTCAGGCCAACTCGCTGGGTACCCCGAGGTCGGCGTGGATGACTTTGCCGTGCGGCCACAGTCGGACGCCCCACTTGGCCTTCGTGAGGTGGTGTACCAGGGCCAGTCCTCGTCCGGATTCGTGGGAGGGACCGGCTTCGATCCGCACGGGCGGCGACGCGGAGCCGTCGGAGACCAGCAGGCGCACGACTCCGGCGGTGGGTCGGCGGATGGCGACGATCATGTACGTCCGGCAGCCGGTCTTCGCCGCGTTGCTCACCAGCTCGGAGATGATCAGCTCGGCGTCGTCGATCAGGGCCTCCAAGCCCCACTCGATGAGCTTGGCGTTGACCATGAGGCGGGCTGCGCGGGCGGACCGGAAGGCGTACGGCAGCCGCATGGTGGCCGGTGCAGGACGGGTTGCCGAGGGCGCTCCCTCGGCTTCCCGGGGCCGTTCGAGGGTGGTGTTCATCCTTGCTCCCGGGCGGCTGTCACCGTACGGGTCAGCATCCGGAGGTCCTCGGGTCGGTACCTCGTCCTGCTGCACGGCGGGGAATGAACAGGCCCGCGGCCGAGGACGCGAGGTCACGCCGCCGCCAGTGGTCGCCCGGGGAGCGGCGCTCCGGCAGGGTTCCGGCCGGGGTGCCCGGGTGCGTGGCAGCGGTGAGAAAGGCGCCGCGCTCGAGCAGGACGGTGGCGAGCCGGTCGAAGGCGGCCAACTGTCGGCCGGGGCTGTTCAGAGGGTCGTCATGGATCATGTCGCGGGTCCAGGTGACGACCCCGCAGGCTCTGTTCTCCGACAGGGCGTCGGTGATGTCCTGCCAGCCGGGTCGCTCGGCGAGGGGCTGCGTGGGGTTGCTGTCCACGGCGAGCACGGCCACGGTCCACCGGCGGGCCCTGGCGAAGACGCGGACGTGGGCGGCGATGAGATCGGCGGCGGGTTCGTCGCCGGAGCAGATGTAGATGGCGACGGGGGCGCGGCCGACGGGTCGGGGGTGGTCGCTGGTCATGGCGACCACTGTCACCGACCATTCACCGTCGGTGAATACATGGGTCGTGGTAGCCGGAGAACTCGCACACGGCCGACTACCACGTTCAGTGGTACCCGCGGCGGTTGTTACGGCTGGGCGTTACGGGGCGTGGTAGCTGCGTATACCAGCAGGTCGCGGACACCATGGTCCGACATGGAGGGCTTATCTGATCACCAGTGGAACACCGGCGGCCTGCGCAACGCTCCTCGCCATCGCCACAGACACGTCGGCGATCCGGTCCGTGATCACTCCGGGGAGCGCCTGGTGCCGGACCCATGTCGGGGCGATCCGGCACGCTTCCTTCAGCGCTGCGGCCGCTGCCTCCCACTGCCGTGTCTCGGTCCGCGTCAGGGCGATGTCCAGGTGAAACCTGGCGCGGGTGGACAGCGGCATGCCGGGATCGAGATGAGTCGTCTCGATCAGCCTGAGCGCTCCGGCGGTGTCGCCCAGGGCCGTCGCCACCGACATGGCCTGCGTGGCGGCGTAGGACGGGCCGAACGGCTGGCCCTGGTCGCCCCGGGCGTGCTCGCGGCCGATCCGGGCCGCGACGGCGTGGGCCTGGCTCAAGTAGTCGCGGGCGGTGTCCGCGCTCGCGCCGCCCCGGGACGCGGCGACGGCCGCGTTCGTGACCAGTTGCCCGTACACGCTGAGCCGGTCCGGGTCGCTGTCGGACATGCGGGGCTCGACCTTGGCGGCGGACTGCTCGGCGACGTGGACGCCCTTGGCAGTGTGGCCATCGCGCAGGCAGATCCACGACAGCGAGGCCATCAGGTGGGCCGCGCGGAGGCCGTCACCCACCTGGTCGGCGACGTTTCGGCCGTGGGTGATCGCGGTGTACCCGAGGTCGCGGGCGCCGAGGATATTGGCCATGACGGCAGCAGTCTGGAAGGCATCGGCGAGGACTCCACCGGCGGCTTCGCGTCGATCCGGTGTGGTGGCGTCGTAGAGCGCCCGTGCCTCCGGCAGCAGGAGGGACAGGATCGCGCCGAGCTCGACGTAGCGTCCGCTCCAGAACGCGGCGTCAGCGCGCCGTGCCGCGTCTCGCAGGTCCTCCAGACTGCCGGGCTCCACGTCGGTGCCGATGCCGAGTCCGGTGTCGTGGACGGCAGCTGATACTGCGCGTAGGGCCGAGCGTTCCTCCAGGGCCATGCCTCGGCGCGGGGATTGCTGTCCGAGGATCACTGAGACGTCGGTGCCGAGACCGACAGCGACCTTCATCAGCGAAGGGAGCGAGAGGTTGCCCCCCTGTTCGAGCTTTCGGATCGTGCCCAGGGAGACCCCGGACTTCTCGGCCAGGTCTTCCTGTGTGACCTCCCGGCCTCGCAGGATCTTGACTCGTTCCGCCGTGGTGCGTTCTGCCCAGAGGGTCACAGGCTGACTCCGTCTCAGGTGATGGCCTTCCCGGGGCGGTACCTCCGCAGTGTGCGGGTATGACCGTACAGCGGGAGGCTCAGACGCAGGCCCCGATGCCGAGCAGGGATGCGATCCGGGCGACGGTCTCTGGCCGGCCGTCGGCGAGCACCGTCGTGATACCGAGTGCTTCGGCCGGCGGCAGGTTCACCGGGTGATCGTCGACGAACACGCACACCTCGCCTGACAGGCCCATCCGCTCCAGCGCCAGCCGGTAGATCGCCGGGTCTGGTTTCGCGATGCCCTCCAGCTCGGACACCACGGTCACGTCGAACAACTCCCAGACGCCACAGGCGGCGTACGGGTCGAAGGGGTCCAGTCCGAAGCTGTTGGACAGCAGGGCGACCACGTAGCCGGCCTCACGCGCCGCCTTGGCAAGGGTGACCATGTCGGCCGCGGCCCGGACCCCGGCCCACGCCCGGCCCATCAGGTTCTCGTGGTCGGCCAGACCGAGATACGGCGCGACCTGCCGGTTCCAGTCCGCCTGGCTGATAGCGCCACGTTCCAGGTCAACGTACAGCTGCCGAACCACCGGATGGGTGTTCAGCGTGCGGCGCCATGCCTCGGCGTCAAGTCCCTGACTGACGCACCACTCGCGGTGGACGGCGAGAGCATCCGTGGTCAGAACACCGGCGAAGTCGAGGATCAAGCCGCGGTATGCGGACGGGGGACTGACGGGTGCTACTGGTTGCGCCATGATGAGTTCCCTTCGGGGTTCGTCGCCGTACCGCGAAGGTACCCGCGGAGAGGGCGGGTCCCACCGGTCGGCCCCGCCGTGGTGGACGGCGGGGCCGAACTGCGAGGCCTCACCGCAAGTAAGCACACTGCACGGACCTGCCCTCTTGCCTGGCACGGGCTGTGCCTCCACGACGTGGGGTGGGCGGGGGCCCCGGGGAAAGGGATGGCGGGGGGGGGGGCGGCGGCCCGGCGGGGCCCCCCCCCCCCCCCCACCAAGCCCCCCCCCC
>NZ_JBHZCN010000207.1:0-6134 GCF_042755465.1 Kitasatospora sp. NPDC059160
TCCGATAAACAGCGCACGCCGAATAAGCACCGAGCCGAGACGCGAAAAAGCGAAACGACCGGCACGAACCGGAAGTGGTGTTTCAAGGGATTGGCTGCCGCGGGGCCGTCCGCGCAGATGCGTGTCCGGTGCTCCATGACAGGCAGCTCGAAGAACACTAGACCTCTGGAGTGGCCGAGTCAAGCACGGCAAGCGAATTTTCGGTGCCGCCCGCGGTGCCGCCCTCGGCGCCCTCCCTGCCCTCGTCCGCCGGCAGCTGGAAGGCCAGGACGGCGACGTCGTCGTCGTGCTCCGAGGTCACGCCCATCGCCCGGAGGAGCCGGGCGCAGATCACCTCGGGGGCGCCGACCGCGCCGGTGAGGGTGCGGGCCAGCAGGTCGAGGCCCTGGTCGATGTCCTCGTCGCGGCGCTCGACCAGTCCGTCCGTATAGAGGACGCCGGTGGTGCCGGGGAGCAGGCGCAGGGTGTGGGAGACGTGCAGGCCGTCCCCGGTGCCGAGCGGGGGGCCGTTCTGTTCCTCACTGCGCAGGATGGTGCCGTCGGGGCAGCGCAGCAGCATGGGGAGGTGGCCGGCCGACGCGTAGGAGAGGGTGCGGCGGCTCGGGTCCCAGACGGCGTAGGTGCAGGTGGCGATCTGGTTGGCGTCGATCTCCATGGCGAGGCCGTCGAGCAGGCGCATCACCTCGTGCGGGGGGAGGTCGAGGCGGGCGTAGGCGCGTACGGCGGTGCGGAGCTGGCCCATCACGGCGGCGGCCCGCAGGCCCCGACCCATGACGTCGCCGATGACGAGTGCCGTGCGACCGCCGTCGATGGCGATGACGTCGTACCAGTCGCCGCCGACCGCGGCCTCGGCGCCGCCCGGCTGGTAGGTGGCGGCGACCCGCAGGTCGGCGGGCTGGTCGAGCTTCTGCGGGAGCAGGCTGCGCTGGAGGGTGACGGCGGCCTCGCGCTGGCGGCGTTCGGCTTCGCGCAGGCGGGCGGCGGCGAGCACCTGGTCGGTGACCTCGGCCGCGAAGATCAGGACGCCGGCGGGCGGGCCCTCGGCGGGGGTGTCGCCGGTGTCGCCCGGGCCGAGCGGGACGCAGGAGACGTTGTAGTAGCGGTTGCCGGTGAGCCCGAGGATGCAGCGCGCCTTGACGCTCCGGGGGCGGCCGCCGCGGATGACCTGGTCCATCAGGGGCAGGACGCCCATGGTGCCGAGTTCGGGGAGGGCCTCCCCCGCGGGCAGGCCGGTGGGGCGTTCGCCGAAGAGTTCGCGGTAGGCCCGGTTGGCGTAGCCGAGCTGGTGGAGCAGGCCGTAGGTGACGGCGACCGGGGCGGGGATGCGGTTGAGCACCTCGCGCAGGTTCTGCGGTTTGAGGGGGTCGAGGAGTTCGGCGGTGGCGGCGGGGCTGGTGGGGTCCCGGGGGCCGGGGACGACGATGCCGTCGGTGGAGGGCGTGCCCTCGTCGGTGCCGGCCCCGTTGGACGGGGCGGCACGCCAGGGGACTCCGGTGAGCCGGGCGCTCCAGCGCATGAGGTTCAAACGACGGCCGCTTCCTCGTTTTCCAGGCATATCATCACTTTTTGTGTGCACAGCATCACATGGGGTAATGACCAGTTCGGGCTGATCCTGTCAGGCGGAGGCCCGGTTCCGGAAGTCGCGCGCCCGGCGTGGCCGTCGGTTCGGCTCCGGACCCCTGGCGGCGGGGTCACTCATCGGGGGGCGTCCGGCCCGGCACCGGACGGCCGCTCCGGCCCGGAATCGAAACCGCCCTCGAAGGCCGAACGCGGGTTCTCCATCGCCCCCAGCGAGACCACCTCGCGGGAGAACACCCCGCCGAGCACCCAGTCCATCAGCACCCGGACCCGTCGCTCCGCGCTCGGCAGCCGCCGCAGGTGCCGGGCCCGGTGCAGCCACCACGCCCGCCGTCCGGTGAGCCGGCCGCCGCGCCGGGTGTGGGCGACGGCCCGGTGCAGCCCCAGCGAGGTGGAACAGGCGGCCGGCCCGGGGCGGTACTCGACGAGGCCCGGCGCGTGCGGTCCACCCGCCAGCGCGACCGCGATGTTGCGGGCGAGCAGCTCGGCCTGGGCGAAGGCGTGCTGGGCGTTGGGCGCGCAGGGTGCGCCGTCCGCGTTCGGGTCGGGTACGGCGGCGCAGTCGCCGGCCGCCCAGACCCCGGGCAGTGCCCGCCCGTCCGGGCCGACGGCCTGGAGGGTGGCCAGGCAGCGGACCCGGCCGGCCGTGTCCAGCGGCAGGTCGGTGTCGCGCAGCAGCGGCGAAGGCCGGACGCCCGCCGTCCAGACCAGGGTGCGGGCGCCGAAGCGGCTGCCGTCGGAGAGCGTGGCGACCCCGTCGGCGGCGGACTCCAGGGTGGTGCGCAGGCGGACGTCGACACCGCGTTCGCGCAGCTGGCCGAGGGTGTGCTCGGCGAGGTCGGCGGACTCCTCGGCGAGGATCCGGTCGCCGGACTCGACCAGGACCCAGCGCAGGTCCTCGGCGCGGACGTTGTGGTAGCTCCGCACGGCGGTGCGGGCCATGTCCTCCAGCTCGGCCAGCGCGCCGACGCCCGCGTAGCCGGCGCCGACGAAGACGAAGGTGAGCGCGGACTGCTGCAGGGCCGGGTCGCGGGTGGCGGAGGCGAGGTCGAGCTGCTCCAGCACGTGGTTGCGCAGGTGCACCGCCTCGCCGACGGTGGAGAAGCCGAGCCCGTGCTCGGCCAGGCCCGGCACCGGAGCGGTGCGGGAGACCGACCCCGGGGCCACCACCAGGACGTCGTAAGGGAGTTCGAGCGGCGCCGGGGTCTCGCCGGGGCTCGCGGCGTCGGCCAGGGCGCGCCGGGCGGCGTGTTCGACGCGGGTGATCCGGGCGGTCACCACCCGGCAGTGCGGCAGGGCCCGGCGCAGCGGGACGACCACGTGCCGGGGATCGATCGAACCGGCCGCGACCTCGGCCAGCAGCGGGTGGTAGGTGGAGTACGCCTGGGGCTCGACCACGGTGATCTCCACCTCGCGGCGCCGCAGCTGTTCCCGCAGGACGCGCTGGAGGTGGAGTGCGGTGGCCATCCCGGCGCAGCCGCCGCCGACGATCAGGATCCTGATGGTGCACCTCCTGCCGGTGTGACGATTCGTCCCGGCCTCGCGGCCGGGGGTGTCCCCCCATCACGCCCCCCTATGAAGGACCGTCGGGGGTGGTCTTGTCCACAGTCCGTACGGGGCTGGTTGCGACGGAAGTGACGGGCGTGGCCAGTTGTGCTTCCCGGGCGACTTTCTGACGCACTTTCGGCTTCGAAGAGCCGTGAACTATGGTCGGATTGTGTGCCGGAGCGGCCACCGCCATGACAACCGGCGGCGACGCACCGTGGAGCGGCCACTACGGCCAGTTCCAGCGTTGGCGCGAGATCCCGACTGGGGGAGAGTCATCCGGGGAAGGGTAGTTCCCGGACGAGGCCCCGGTCGGTGCCGACGCGCCGAGCCGGACGCCGATGCGGTCCGGCGGCACGACCGTGGTCACCGGAACGCGACGGGCGGCACGAGCAATGGGTCATCTGGTCACTTCTGACGAGCTGAGCTGCACCGGGGGGTGCAGGGGCGGGCGACGACAGGGTCCGGTTTCGGACGCCTGCGGGGGAGAGTTGGGATGATGGAACAGAAGCAGGCATTGGGGCGGGCGAGCACACCGCACGCCGGACAGGGCATGGTCCCGGAGCAGCGCGGCCCGGTGGACCTGCCACCGGGCGGGATGTCGTACGCGGCGGTCCCGTACCGGACGGAGCCCCCGCAGGCCACCGCGCCGGTACCCGGGGCCCGGCTCCGGGTCGACGCGCGGCGGAACCTGGAGAGCGTGCTGCGCGCGGCCCGGGAGGTGTTCGGCGAGTTCGGCTACGGCGCTCCGATGGAGGAAGTGGCGCGCCGGGCCGGGGTCGGGGTCGGCACGGTCTACCGGCGGTTCCCGAGCAAGGAGGTGCTGGTCCAGCGGATCGCCGCCGAGGAGGTGGCCTGGCTGACCGCGCAGGCGCGGGAGTCGCTGTACGGCGGCGACGGCGCCTGGGAGGCACTGGCCGGCTACCTGGCCCGGGCGGTCGGCACCGGGGCGGGGCGGCTGCTGCCGCCGGAGGCGTTCCGGTACGCGGAGGAGCTGGGCCGGGTGCCCGAGCAGCGGGCTCCGGAGGCGCCGGCTGCCGTGCGCTTCGACCTGCGCGGCGAGGAGTCGCGCTCCGGGGCGCCGGTCGAAATCTCGGCGGCGGACGCCGATCCGCGGCTGCTGCTGCAACTGCTGGCCGCCCTGGTGGCGCGGGCCGGTGCGGCGGGCGAACTGCGGCCGGGCGTCACGGTGTCGGACGTGGTGCTGGTGCTGACCGCGTCGGTACCGGTGCACGCGGCGCGGCCCTCGGTCACGGCGCCGCCGTCGGCCGGTTTCACGGCGACCGGTCCGCAGCCCGACGGTCAGTCGGCTCCGGGGCCGTCGGACCGGCTGCTGCAGCTCCTGTTGGACGGTCTGCGGGCCCGCTGACCCCGGCTCGGACCGCCCCGGGGCACGGGGCGGTGCCGGTCGCGTCGGTACGGGCGTCGGTCCAGGCACGGTCGACGCACCCGACGGGCCCGGGAGTTGGACGGGAGCCGGACAGGACTCGGACGGGACTCGGACGGGAGTTGCGCGGGACACCGGCGCGCGGACAGGGCACGCGCGCCGGGTGCGGCCATCGTGCGACCCCGCGCAACACGCTGGGCGAACACGGCGCGAGGGCCCCTCGGAAGAGTGGGTACCGGCCGGTCCGGCTACCGCCCGTCCCTGCGCTATGCCATCCTTTGCCCGTGGTTGGAGCCAATGTCCCGATGCGCGCCCTTCGCGCGCCGTCGGCGCCGTACGCCGGGGAACCGTGCGCCTACGCACTCCCGCGCGCCCTGCCACACTACGGGGGCTGTCGTGGAATCTGGGGTCCGTTGTGAGCGCCGAGGAACAGAACGACTACGGGTACGGCCTCGACTTCGGGGGCTACTCCGGTAGCGCGGCCGAAGGGTCCGCCGCGGGCCCCGACGGCACCGGGGCCGCCCAAGTACCCGGCGCCGCAGCCGGTTCGGGCCCGACCCCCGGTTCGAGCCCCGGACACGTCCCCGACCAGGCCGGGATGCCCAGCCGCGAGACGCTGTCCGCCTCCGCCGCCGCGCTGCCGCCCGGCCGGGTGCCCGGCCAGGCCCCCGCCGGCCGCGGCCGCGTCGCCCCCGAGGCCTTCGTCGGCGACGGGCGGACCGCCCGGCCCGGCGCCCGGCCCACCGTCCCGGCCCCCGCCGACCCGGTCGACGGCGACCGCCCGCCCTCCGACGCCGAGTTGACCGCCCGGGTCCGGGCCGGCGACGACCGCGCGTACGAGGAGATCTACCTCCGGCACGCCGACTCGGTGCGCCGCTACGCCCGCACCTGCTGCCGGGACAGCTTCACCGCCGAGGACCTCGCCGGCGAGGTCTTCGCCCGCACCCTGCAGGCGCTCAAGGCGGGCAAGGGGCCCGAGTTCGCCGTCCGCGCCTACCTGCTGACCGCCGTGCGCAACGTCGCCGCCGCCTGGACCCGCAGCGAACGGCGCGAACAACTCGTCGACGACTTCGGCGTGTTCGCCCAGACCTCGGCCGCCGTGGTCGACTACGACCTGGCCGACCCCGGCGCCGACGCCTGGGCGATGGCGATGGCCGACCAGCGGATGGTCATGCAGGCCTACGCCGAACTGCCCGAGGACGACCGGATGGTGCTCTGGCACACCGAGGTCGAGCAGGAATCGCCCAAGACCGTCGCCGTGATGCTCGGCAAGACCGCCAACGCCACCGCCGTCCAGGCCCACCGGGCCCGCGACCGACTGGCCGCCGCCTTCCTCCAGGCCCACGTCTCCGGCAGCCAGGCCGGCAGCTGCGAGGCCTACGCCAACCGGCTCGGCGCGTACGCCCGCGGCTCACTGCGCAAGCGGGCCTCGGCCGAGGTCGGACGGCACCTCAAGGAGTGCGACCGCTGCACGGCGGCCTGCCTCGAACTCGCCGAGATCAACACCGGCCTGCGCGCGCTGCTGCCCGGCGGCGTGCTGGTCTGGGTCGGGGTCGGCGGGTTCAGCGCCGCCGCGGCCGCCCTGGGCGGGGCCGCCGCCGTCGGCGGTGCGGCCGCCGCGGGC
>NZ_JBHZCN010000208.1:0-6097 GCF_042755465.1 Kitasatospora sp. NPDC059160
GTACGTCCAGTACGAGGCCGACTCGGGCGCACGCCCAGCCGGGCGCCCAACGCCGCGCGCTGATCTGCCAAGATCCGCCGGACAGGCCCTAGGCCGAGGTCAGCGCGGCTTCTTGAAACCCAGGGTCGTGGCGTCCTTCTTGGTGTAGATGGTGCCGTCCGTGTCCTTGCTGAAGTCGCCGACCTTGGCGGCCGTGGGCGGGGTGTAGCGCTTGGGCAGCTGGATGTTCTTGGCCATGGTTCTCTCCTCTGCATCGAGGCCGAAGCCTGTGGATGGCGTGCCTCCATTGGGACCGCTGGCCGCCGGGAGTGTCCAGTTGCATCGTCAGATCCGGCCAATGACGGGGAAATTCACGTTTCCGCAGGTGGATCGCTGACGGAACGTCTTTCGGCCGGATCGGCCGGAAAGGTAGTTGGGACACAGAAGTGAACTGTGGCAACAGGAGTGTCCATGCCAAACGCTTTCTTGGCGACGTTCGAATGTGATGGAACGACAATCATCCTGCTTCTTTCGGTGGGTGAATGGCGTGATCCATGGGGGAAGTGGACCTTGCCCGGTTGTGCCGCCTTCCCCCGGTGGTGCACGGTTCCGGAGAACCGGCGGCACCCACGCCGCCGTGACACCTGGGGGTGGGCTCGTGCAGTCGCTCAACGACCACCTGGTGGTCCTTCCGGACTCCCCGGACGGCGCCCGGGTCCATCGCCGACTCGGCGACACGGCACCACGGTCCGTCGCCCACGCGTCCGGACGGCCCTGGCTGGCCGGGTCGTGGTCGCCGGAGGACCTGGTGGTGTCCGAGGCCGGCCCCGTCCGGGTCGCGGTCCACGGGCTGAGCCCGGTCGGGCAGGACCGCCTCGACGCCCTCACCCGCACGGTGCGCGAACTGTCCGACCTGGACGCGCTCGCCCGCAGCCTCCCCGGCAACACCCATGTGATCGCCTCGGCCCACGGCTGGGTGCGCTTCCAGGGCACCGTCACCGGCACCAGGGCGGTGTACACCGCCCTCGTGGACGGCGTGCCGATCGCCGCGGACCGGGCCGACGTGCTCGCCGGGCTCACCGGCGCCGAACCGGACGAGGACCTGATCGCCGCGAGCGTGACGTACGGCATGCTCTTCGCCCCGCTGGGCGAACGCAGTTGGTGGCGCGGCGTCCGGCAGGTCGCCCCCGACTCCTGCCTGCTGCTGCCCACCGCCGGCCCCGCCCGGGACGTCCGCTGGTGGCAGCCCCCGGAGCCCGACCTCCCGCTGGACCCCGGGGCCGCCGGAGTGCGCGAGCGGCTGCGCGAGGCGGTCGCCCTGCGCCGGCCCGACGGGCGGCTGTCGGCCGACCTCTCCGGCGGCATGGACTCCACCTCGCTGTGCTTCCTCGCCGCCGAACACCACCCCGACCTGCTGACCTTCTGCTGGACCGGCGGCAGCGCCATCAACGACGACCCGGTGTACGCCGCCCACGCCGCCCGCCTGCTGCCGGGCGCCCAGCACCTGAGCGTGCCGGACACCGACGCCCCGCCAGTGTTCTCCCCGCCGTACTGGGCGGTCGACACCGAGGCCCCGCGCGCCGCGACCCGCGGCATGAACGCCATCCGGTACGGGATCCGCCACCTCGTCGACCACGGCGCCACCCGGCACCTGGCCGGCCACGGCGCCGACGAACTGTTCACCGGCGGGGCCGCCTACCTGCGCACGCTCTTCCGCCACCGGCCGGTGACCGCCTGGCGCCAGCTCAGCGCCCACCGCGCCCTGAACAGCTGGCCGTTGCTGCCCAGCCTCGCCGGGCTGCTGCGCGGCGGAGACCTCGGCACCTGGTGGCGGCAGTGCGCCGACGACCTGGCCCGCACCGCCCCGCCGTCCCGGGGGCCCGCCCTCGGCTGGGGGGAGCGGCTCCCGGCCACGCCCTGGGCCACCGGCGACGCGGTGCGCACCACCCAGCGGGTCTTCCACGAGGTCGCCGACCGGATCGTCCCGCTGGCCCGGGACCGGGGACAGCACGAGGCCCTCACCGCGCTGCGCAGCGCCGGCCCGGTGCTGCGCCTGGTCTGCCGCGAGTACACCGCCTCCGGGCTCCCGCTGGAACTCCCGTACCTGGACGACCGGGTGGTCGAGGCCGTGCTGGCCGTCCGGCCCCACGAGCGGTACAGCCCCTGGCAGTTCAAGCCCGTGCTGGCGACCGCGATGCGCGGGCTGGTGCCCGGGACGATCCTCGACCGGACCACCAAGGGCGACTGCGAGGAGCCCGTCGACCGCGCCCTCCAGGAACACGTCCCCGACCTGCTGGACCTGTTCGAGGACTCCCGGCTGGCGCACCTGGGCCTGATCGACCCGGACCGGCTCCGGACCACCCTGATCACACCCCCGCGCACCGAGGACGTCTGGTCCGCCCAACTGGAGGCCACGATCGGTGCCGAGCTGTGGCTGCGGGAGATCGCCGCCCGGCCCGGCGCGTTCGCCGCCCGCCCCGGCGCGCCCGCCGCATCGACCGAGCGGACCCTCAGCGGCACCGGCCGCCCCGGCCGCGCACCCCACCCCGAGGAGAATCCGTGACCAGCCCGCCCTACGCCCTCCGGGCCCGCACCCGGCTGCCCCTGCACCGGCGCCTGCTGCCGCTGGCCGCCGTGGCCGTCGCCCGGCCGCTGTCCACGCTGCGGCCCGACCGCCTCCAGGCCGTCCTCGGCGTGCTCAGCACCGGCGCCCGCCCGGGCACCGCCGCCCAGGCCTCCGAGGCCCGGGCCGCCGTCGTCGCCGTCAGCCTGCGCTGCGCCGTGCACAACTGCCTCCAACGCTCCATCGCCACCGCCCTGCTCTGCCGGTTCAGGGGCGCCTGGCCCACCTGGCAGGCCGGCGTGCGCACCACGCCCTTCGCCGCCCACGCCTGGGTCGAGGCGGAGGGCCGGGTCATCGACGAGCCCTACCCCGACGGCTACTTCCGGCCGCTGGTCACCGTCGCCCCCAAGCAGCCGGCGCGCACGGCCTGACGGCCCGACCCGCCCGCCGTCCCGGCCCGCACCGGCCCCGACCCGCCCGCCACCCCGACGCATCCGGAGAAGGCCCCGACCATGACGCTCCGCCTGACCGACCACACCGTGTCCACCGACACCGACGACGGCGCCGTGCTGCTCAGCCGGCGCACCGGGCACTACTGGCAGCTCAACCAGACCGGCGCCTACGCGCTCCAACGGCTGCTGGACGGCAGCACCCTGGACCAGGTCGCCGAGGAGTTCGCCGACCACTTCGCCATCGCGCCGACCCAGGCGCGCCAGGACCTGACCGCCATGACCGAACGGCTGCGCACCTCCGGCCTCGTCGAGACCGGCTGACCGAGCACCCGACGCCCCACGAAGGGAGACGTGCGTACGATGCTCCGCCAGCTGTGGACCCTCACCAGGGGCCGGCGACGCGCCCTGGGCGCCGCCCTGCTGCTCACCCTGACCGCCGCCGGAGTCGGCGTCGCGCAGCCGCTGGCGGCCAAGGGCGTGGTCGACGCCGTCACCTCGCACCGACCGCTGCTGCTGCCGTGCGCCGTCCTCGTCCTGCTGCTGCTCACCCAGGCACTGATCGGGGCCTGCGCCACCTTTCTGCTGGAACGCACCGGCGAGCGCTTCGTGCTGGGCCTGCGCACCGGTCTGACCGCGCACCTGCTGCGGGTCCGGATGGACGCCTTCGACCGCCAGCGGGTCGGCGACCTGATGGCGCGCGCCTCGACGGACGTGGTCGTGCTGCGCGAGGCGCTGACCCACGTCTCGGTCCAGATCGCCACCAACCTGTGCGTCGCGCTGGGCAGCGTCGTCGCCATGTTCGTGCTGGACCCGCTGCTGATGCTGCTCATCCTGGGGGTGCTGCTCGGCTGCGGCCTGGTGATCAACCGGCTGTCGGCCGAGATCGGCCGCACCTCCACGGCGCTGCAGACCGCGGTGGGCGCGATCTCCGCCGGACTGGAGCGCGCCCTGTCCGCGCTGCGCACCGTCCGGGCCAACCGTGCCGAGCAGCGGGAGATCGACCACCTCGACGCCCTCGCGCACCGCGCCTACGACGCCGCGGTGCGCAGCGCCCGGCTCACCGCCGTGGTCGCCCCCACCGCCCAACTCGCCATCAACGCCGCCTTCATCCTGGTGCTGCTGTTCGGCACGGCCCGGGTCGACCAGGGCGCCCTGTCGCTCGGCGCCCTGGTGGCGATGCTGCTCTACGCCTCCCAACTCACCGGCCCCGTCACCGAACTGATGGAGGGCATCGCCTCGGTGAACCGGGCCAAGGGGTCCGTGGAACGCGTCCAGGAGGTGTACGCGCTCCCCGTCGAGGAGGACACCCCGGCCCGGCCCGGCCGTGCCACCCCGCCGCGCCCCGCCGGCCGCGGGCCGGCGCCCGCGCTGGAACTGCGCGACCTGCGGTTCGGCTACAGCCCGGACGCCCCCGTCCTCCAAGGGCTCTCCCTCACCGTGCCGCAGCACGCGCTGGTCGCCCTGGTGGGACCGTCGGGGGCCGGGAAGTCGACCACCTTCGCCCTGATCAACCGCTTCTACGAACCCTGGAGCGGCAGCCTGCGGATCGACGGGCAGCCCGCCGCCGACCTCGGCCTCGCCCAGTGGCGATCCCACCTCGGCTGGGTCGAACAGGACTGCCCGATCCTGCACGGAACCCTGCGCGACAACCTCCGCTACGCCGCGCCGGACGCCACCGACGAGCGGCTCCGGCAGGTCCTCGACCTGGTCAACCTCACCGGGAAGGTGAACCGCCTGCCGGACGGGCTCGACAGCGAGGTCGGCGAACGCGGCGTACGCCTCTCCAGCGGCGAACGGCAACGCGTCGCCATCGCCCGCGCCCTCCTGGCCCGCCCCCGGCTGCTGCTGATGGACGAACCCACCGCCCACCTCGACCCGGCCAACGAGGCCGCCCTGACGCTCAACCTGCACGCCCTCCGGGAGGAGTGCGCCATCCTCGTCATCGCCCACCGGATGTCCACCATCGAGGCGGCCGACACCGTCGTCATGCTCTCCGACGGCACCGCCACCGCCACCGGCACCTACCCCGAACTCTTCCACGGCCACCCGGACTTCCGGCAGCTCGCGGGCCACCACCGGCCAGGCTGACTGATCATCACCGGGAGGGGGTTGTCAACCGGCCCGCCCCCGAACGCGTGTCACAGTCCCGTCCCTGTCATGTCCTGGTGATTGTGACGCCGGAGGTGCCACCGAATCCGGTGGGCCGACGTCTTGTGGAGTGTTCCAAGCAGTCAGCACACACCGTCATCGGGGAGCCACCATGTCCGTCCGCCACCGTCGTCCGCTGCTCGTCGCCACCGTTCTCGCCGGCGCGGGGCTGGCGCTGACCGCCTGCGGGCCCGACAACACCGACACGGCCGCCGGGCCGGCGCCCTCCGCGAGCAACACGGTGGCCGCGAAGCCGACGGTGGGCGGTCCGGCCCCGGCGGGCGCGCCCACCACGGGCACGGGCGCGCGGCCCACCACGCACGCGCCGTCCGGCGGCAGCACCAAGTCCGGCTCCGGGGGCGCGGCCGGTGGCCCGTGCGACGTCCAGAACCTCTCGATCCACCTGTCGGCCCGCTCCGGCGCGCCCAGCCAGCGGGTGATCGAGGTGCAGAACAAGGGCGGCGGCGCGTGCACCCTGAGCGCCACGCCGGGTGTGGACCTGGGCAACTCCGCGACCCGCGACCAGAGCAAGAACCTCAAGCCGATCCTCGCCGCCGGGACCATGCGGTACACCGTCGCGGCGGGCAAGACCGCCTACGTGGTGCTCGACCTCGACCCGAGCGGTGCCACCGCCGGGACCACCCCCGGCATCAACGAGGTCAACGTGCTGGCCGACGACGAGGACGGCAACATGCCGCTGGCGAGCATCCAGAACTTCCCGCTCGGGGCCGACGCCAAGGTCCTGAACCCCTCGATGGGCATGTACCGGGCCACCCTGGCCGAGGCCGTCGCCTCCGTGGCCTCCGCTCCCAACTAAGCCTCTCCTGTGCGTTCGTGGGGGCCGGGGCCGCGGGCCGCCGGGCCCCCCGGGGGCGGGTGGGGCGCGCCCGGGGAGCCCCACCCGCGCCCCGGGGGGCCCCCGGCCCGCCCCCACCCCCCCGCCGCGCCGGCCCCA
>NZ_JBHZCN010000209.1:0-6086 GCF_042755465.1 Kitasatospora sp. NPDC059160
AGCGCCGCCAGCCGGCCGACCGCCACCGGCTCGACCCGCGCCAGCACCAGCCCACCCGTCACCGCCAGCAGCAACGGCGCGGCCACCAGCAGCGGGTCCAACCCGCCACCCGTCCCCACACCCCGACGCCGGACCTCGGCCACCGCCGCCACCGTGACCGCCAGCACCGCCAGCTCACCCACCAGCCGACGCCGGCCACCCGCGGCCCGCCCGCGCGACCACAACAGCGCCGCCCGCGCGGGGAAGGCCAGCAGCGCGATCGACGCCGCCACCACGGCGGCCAGCACCGCGCCCTCCCACCGCGGCGTCGGCAGCAGCACCACCGCGAGCGCCGCACCGGCCACCGCGGCCGGCAGCACCGTCACCGCGCCCTCACCGACCAAGCGCCCCAGCACCCCGGTCCGCGAACCGCCACGGGCCCGCAGCAACCGGATCTCCGCGGCTCGCCGGTCGGTGGTCAGCGCCGCGGCCAGGAACAGCACCACGACCGCGACACCCGCGACACCGGCCGGGCCGATCGTGCTGAGCGGCAACGACGCCCGGTAACGGTCGTCCGCCCGGCTCAGGATGTCCGTCAGGCTGGAGCCGGTCCGCAGGTCGCCGCGCAGGGTGACGCCGGACAGGTTCGTGGCGCCCGGCCCGGTCTGGAGGGAGCTGACCACGGTCCGGGTCCGGGCGAGCTGGTCGGCGCGCAGCGCGCCGGGGTCGACGGGCAGCCGCCAGAAGTTCTCGGCGCCCGAACCCCAGCGCGCCAGCGCGGCCAGGCCGGCGCCGTCGACGAAGCCGCTGGTCGCCCAGTGCTCGTGCTCGGGGACCGGCTTGAGGCAGGCCCGGGCCGGGCAGCCGAGGTTGTCCCAGAACGGGTCGTGGGGGTCGTTGATCCGGTAGAAGCCGACCACCACGGTGGTCCGCTTGGCGCCCACGCCGTCCACGCCGTTGTCGATGACGTCACCGAGCTTGATGTGGATGGTGTCGGCGGCCGTCCTGCTCAGCACGATCGGCAGCGGACCGTCGCCGGTGCCGGGGGTCGGCCAGGTGCCGTCGGTGAGGGTGGCCCGGTCGGCCAGGTCCTGGAGGTAGAACAGGCCGATCTCGGGGTCGGTGCTGTCCGAGATCCGGACGTACTCCGGGTTGCGCATCGTGCGCCCGCTCAGGGCGCGGGCGCCGTGGGCCTGGCCCGCCTGGGCCAGCGTCAGCTGCCGGCCGACCGTCTCGGTCAGCTGCCGCTGCACCCGGTCGAGCACGACGGCGTTGTCGTCGAGCTGCGTCCGGGAGGTGACCTGGAGGCTGGTCGCGTTGAGGCCCTTCTGGCCGACGAAGTCGCGCAGCGCCGCGTCCGCGCCCCGGTCCGCGATCCGCGGGAAGGCCGCCGCCAGGAAGACGGTGACGAACGCGAGCACCGCCATCAGCAGCGCGGCGAGCGGGTTCGCCCGCAGCCGGGTGGGGACCCAGCGCGCGGGCCGGTGGGCCGGACGGTGGGCGGTGTCGGGGGCGGGCACGGGGGTGCCGGCCTGGGTGGTCACATCTCCTCCACGTGGCGCAGCCGGTTGGCCACGTCTCGACGGCGGCGTCCGATCAGGAAGGCCGACAGCAGCGGGGCGACGGCGATCGCGGCCGCGAACAGCAGGGCCTGGCCGACGGGCAGGTCGATCAGGGCCTCGGGCAGGGGGCGGTGGGCGGCGGGTGTCAGGACCACGAACGGGACGATCAGGTGGACCAGCAGGGCGCCGAGGGCGATCCCGACCGTCCCGCCGAGCCCGACCAGCAGCGCCTGTTCGGCCGCGACGGTGCGGGTGACCTGCTTGCGCGGCGCACCCAGGGCGAGCAGCAGCGCGGAGTCCCGGGCGCGCTCGTGGGCGGAGCCGGCCACGGCGGCGACGAAGCCGATCGCGGCGAGCAGGGCGGTGACGAGCGCGATGGCCATCAGCGCGTTCTGCGGGGCGGCGCCCACCGGGTCGCTGAGCATCCCCTCGGTGACCTCGTCGGAGAGCTGGACGTCCTGGGTGCCCGGGGCGGCCCGCACGGCGGCGGCCAGTTCGGCCGGAGCGCGGTCGCCGGGCCCGGTGGCCGGCAGCCACCACTCGGCGTGGCTGGGCAGCACCCGGCCCTGCGCGGCCAGCAGCCGCGCCACGGTGTCGAGGTCGACGACCAGCGCGCTGCGGCCGCCGACCGGCACGGCCTCGACCGCCTTGGTGATCTTGACCGGGACGACGCCCCCGGCGAACGGCACCCGGACGACGTCGCCGGCGGAGCCGCCGATGAGCTTGAGGTAGTCCTTGGTGGCGACGCCGGACACGGTCGTCGGAACGTCCGTCCCGGCGGTGCCGAGGACGGCCCGCAGGGAGAGGCCGGTGCCCCTCGCGAAGCGGTAGTCGACGGTGAACAGCCGCCCGGCGTCGGCGGGTTCGGGCGCGACGGCGACCAGCGGGGCCTCCCCGCTCTTGAGCGCCGGACCGTCGACCACGTCCCCCTTCCAGGAGAGGCCGGCCGGCACCGGGACCTCGGTCGCGGGGCCGTCGGCGCTGTCCGAGACGGCCAGCCGGCCGACGGTCACCTCGCCCTCGGCCCGGTCGCTGTAGGAGACGGTCGCCCCGACCAGGGTCAGCGGCGCGGCGACGGAGCCCATCGGCGCGTCGACCAGCGTGGTCAGCGGGGCCGAGGCGTGCTGCTGACCGCTGACCGGGAGGCCGACGAACGGGGCCTTGTGGACGTAGCCGTTGCGGTCCCGCAGCAGCAGGGTCACCTCCGGCGGGGAGGGGGCCATCGGGTGCATCCCGGTGAACAGGCCGGTGTTGTCGACCGTCTGTCGGATGGACAGGTCCGCGTCGATCCGTAGCGGGCGGCCGGGGAGCGGGACCCCGCCCTTGGCGCCGGTCGGGGCCGGCTGGGCGAGCGGGCCGAACACCGCCGCCCGGTCGGCCCCGTCGAGCAGGTCGGCGCGGATCGGGACGCGGTCGGCGACGGCGGCCGTGTCCAGGGCGAGCAGTTGGCCCGTGCCGGCCGGGAGCGGCTGCTGCTCGTGGTAGACCGGGATCAGCCGGTCGCCGCCGGGCAGCGCGCCGTAGCGGCCGCCCTGGCCCATCAGCGCGGTGTGCGCGGCGGATATCCGCAGGCCGCCGGCCGTGTCGAAGGCGGCCTGGTCGCGCTGGGAGTCGGTCCAGGTGGCGTGCTGGCCGAGCGCGAGCACGCCGGTGGCCACGGCCATCACCAGCAGCAGCACCGGCCCGTTGGCCCGGGCGGGCTGACGCGACAGCTGCCAGCCGACCATGGCCGGGCCGAGGCCGCTGCCCCGGGCGGCGACCCGGGCGCCCAGCCGGGCGACCAGGGGCAGCAGCCGCAGCACCACCAGGGTTCCCGCGCACAGCGCCAGGGTGGGGGTGGCGACCAGCAGCGGGTCGACGCCGAGCTGTCCGGAGGAGTCGGCGGACAGTCCGCCGCCGTACTGGTCGAGTTGCTGGTAGGCGAGCACGGCCAGGGCGAGCACCGCGAGGTCCCCGCCGTTGCGCGCGATGCCGGAGACCACCGCCTGGCGTCGGCCGGCCTTGCGGCGCAGCGCGGCGCCGGCACCGCGCAGCAGGCCGGGCGCGCTGGCCAGCGCGATGCACAGCAGGGTGCAGAGCACGGCCACCGGCCAGAGCGTCCAGCTCAACCGGGTGTCCAGGGCGATCTGGTGGGCGCGGCCGAGGCCGGCCAGGACGCGGACCACGAACGGTGTGAGCAGCGGTGCGAACACCGCGGCCGGGAGGGCGAGCAGCACCGACTCCATGGCCGTGAATCCGCCGAGCCGGGCACCGGAGGCACCGCGGGCGGCGAGCAGTTCGTTCTCCCGCTCCTGGCGGGTCGAGATCAGCCGGACCACCAGCAGCAGGGCCGCGGCGGCCAGCACGGCGAGTTGCAGCGCGCCGATCAGCAGGGTGGACCGGGCGACCATCAGACTGGCCGACAACTCGCGTACCAGGTCGGGGAGTTCGGTGGCGGCAGTGAGACTGGAGGTCTTCCGCAGGTCGTCGGCCAGGGGCTGGGCCCGCCCGCCGATGGCCTCGGCCGTGTCCTGGTCGACGCCCGCGAAGTCGGCGTCGAGCAGCCAGCCGCGGCTGCTCTGCGGCAGGGCCCCGGCCGCGAAAGCGCTCGGGTCGACCATCATCGGGCCGTAGGTGGTGAATCCGCCGGTCTCGACCTCGTGGCCGCCGATCGGGTCGATGCGCCAGTACGCGGCGAACGGATCGGCGGCCCGGTAGACGCCGGTGACCCGGACGGTCAGCGCCGTGCCGTCGAGCCGGTCGGTGAGCGGGACGTCCACGGGCAGCGCCCGGGCGGTCAGGCCGAGCCGGGCCAGCATGGTCTGCGGCACGGCGACCTGCGGGGCCGCGGAGCGGACCGGCCCGGTGACGGCGCCCGGCCAGGCACCGGCGACCAGGCTCACCCGGGAGCGGTCGAGGTCCGCGAGGACCGTCAGGTCGACCTTGTCCGTGCCGGACTGACCACCCGCCGGGGCGCCCGGCGCCGTGCCGCTCCCGGCCGCCGGGGCGTCACCGCCCGACAGGCCGAAGGATCGGCTGCGCAGCAGGCTGTCGGTGTGGACCGGTAGGTCGCCGAAGAGCTTCTGCCGGTAGGAGGCGAGCGCCTCCTCGTCCTTCTGCCGCTGGTCGGAGCCGTGTTCCGCGGTCACCACCACAGCGGTGCGGGCATGGCCCGGTCCCTGGAGCGCCTGCCGCAGGCCGGCCTGGCCGACGCTGCTGTTGAAGGTCACCAGAGCGGTCAGTACCGCCGTGGTGATCAGTACCGTCAGCAGGACGGCAGCAGCCAGCGGCAGTCGCCCGCGCACCCTGCGCACGACGAAGCCGAGCATCAAGTTCCTCCCCCGGTCTCAGACCCGGTCGCAATCCAGCCCCCACCCGTCGATCCGTTCCGGACCCTCATCGGTCACGGACGGGCACCCCACGGGCGTACCGGCGCAGTGATCACCGGCATTCGATCGCCGGATAGCGGACGATGCTGTCAGATTCGATCCAGGAACGGAAGGGACTTGCGCGAATCAAGTAAGCAATGAGCAAATTCCTTGTATTGGCGACATCCCCGGTGGGGAGAAGCCACTGAAATGCCATGCACACTTCATGACTTCGGGTTCGCCGACCGCCTCCTGACCAGGGAACTTCTCCTTTCGAATTTCTCTGCCCGGGAGGTTGAACCCACGAAAGCACTCCATCCGTTGACCCGAACAGAACCGGGTCGTCACCACCCCAGGGGGACGCCGCATGACGCAAGACCAGGCCGCCGACACCACCCTGACGGCCACCGGCCCGATGGTGGCCGTGTCCGATCTGCGGCGCAGCTTCGGCAGCGGGGAACGGACCGTCCACGCCCTGCGCGGCATCGACTTCTCGATCGAGCGCGGTGAACTCACCGCGCTCAAGGGCCGCTCCGGCTCCGGCAAGACCACGCTGCTCAACCTGGTCGGCGGTCTGGACGCGCCGACCAGCGGCAGCATCGTCCTGGACGGCATCGATCTCGGCGGCCTGGACGAGGACGGCCGGCTCGCCCTGCGGCGGGAGCGGATCGGATTCGTCTTCCAGTCCTTCGGACTGATCCCGATGCTCACCGCCGCCGAGAACGTCGGCGTGCCGATGCGGCTGCGCAAGGTCCCGCCGGCCGAGCGCGAGGAGCGCGCGCACACCCTGCTCGCCCTGGTCGGCCTCGCCGACCACGCCAACCAGCGGCCCGGCGAACTCTCCGGCGGCCAGCAGCAGCGCGTCGCGATCGCCCGCGCACTCGCCAACGACCCCGGCCTGATCATCGCCGACGAGCCCACCGGCCAGCTGGACTCGGAGACCGGCCGCTCGATCATGGAGCTGCTGCGCGCTGTGGTCCGGAGCGAGGGCGTCACCGTCCTGGTCGCCACCCACGACCCGACGCTGATGACCCTCGCCGACCGGGTCATCGAACTCCACGACGGACGGATCCTCGACCAAGAGGCTGAGCAGGCCGCCTAGCAGCGGCGGGCCGGGGCTACGGGCCGGGGGGGGGGGGTGGGGGGGGCCGCCCACCCCCCCCCCCACAACCGCGTCGCGACGGTGGTCGAATGGGGT